>CAZOWU010000007.1:0-19041 GCA_964583735.1 uncultured Halobacteriales archaeon
GAGGCCATCGAGCACGCGATGGACCTCTACGAGGAGGAGTTCTGAGCTGTCAGGGGAGCCAACGGCCGGTGTCAGCAGGCGTCCCCACAGGTACCGATTCCGAGCAACCTGTTCAGCAGACACCGCTGCGTGACGGCATTGAACGGAAGGCCGGCCGCGCCGGCCAGCGCGACCGGGGCGACCGGCTGTCCGACGACGTCGGTCTCGGCACCGATAAGCGCCACCGCAAGCAACACCGTTCCGGCGACGAACCGGACCCGCCTGTCCAGCCCGCCAACGTTCTTCTCGAACATACCCGGGTCACGTGCGCGAGCCACTCTCGTCACGGGTCCGGAGCCCCCGATCCGGACCACCCGGTCCGGACCCCCGTCCAGTTCGGAGCCCCTGGTGGCACCGTTGCCCGAGCGCCACCCCGACGATATGCCCTGGAGTTATCCGGCAGGCGTTGCCGATTAATTATGATTATGGGTAATTACTTGAGGGTCGGACGGGTAGGAAGACGTGATGGCAGCGAGACACCCCCCGGTGGGTATCGCCCACCACACCGTCGTGCCGGAGAACTTCGAGCCCGACCGCCCGGAGCGCGACGGCGAGACCGAGCGCGAGTCCCACCCCGACGACGCCTGAATGGTGCCGTAATCGCGGACACGCGCCGAGTTGGACCGTATGACGAACCTTCTTGTCCCCCACGCCAATAGGAGGGGTATGGGTTTGTTCGACCGACTCCGCGGCGACGAGGGACCCCGAGTCGCCTTTTTTGGAATTGACGGCGTGCCGTTCAGTCTCCTTGACGACCACCCAGGCGAGTTCGAGCACCTCGCCGCGCTCGCCGAGGAGGGGAGCGCGGGAGCGATCGACAGCATCGTCCCCCCGGAGTCAAGCGCCTGCTGGCCGTCGCTGACCACCGGCGTCAACCCGGGTGAAACCGGCGTCTACGGCTTCCAGGACCGCGAGAACGGCTCCTACGACACCTACGTCCCGATGGGCCGTGACGTCCAGGCCACCCGGCTCTGGAAGCGGGTGACCGACGCCGGCCGGGACGCGACCGTGATGAACGTCCCCGTCACGTTCCCGCCCGAGGAGGACATCCAGCGGATGGTTTCGGGCTTTCTCTCCCCTGGCATCGACCGGGCCGCCCAGCCGGAGGAACTCCGGACGCGGCTCGACGGCCTCGACTACAAGATCGACGTCAACGCCAAGCTCGGTCACGAGGACGACAAGTCCGCGTTCGTCGAGGACGCCCACGAGACGCTCGATGCCCGCTTCGAGGCCTTCAAACACTACATCCGGGAGGACGACTGGGACCTCTTTTTCGGCGTCTTCATGACCACCGACCGGGTCAACCACTTCCTGTTCAAACACTACACCCAGGACGGGGAGTACCGCGAGGAGTTCCTCGACTTCTACCGGAAGGTCGACCGGTATCTCGGCGAGTTACGGGGGATGCTCGACGACGACACGACGATGCTGGTCGCCTCCGACCACGGATTCACCACCCTGGAGTGGGAGGTCCACCTCAACGAGTGGCTCCGACAGGAGGGGTGGCTCTCGTACGACGAGGACGACCACGAGGAACTGGCCGACATCGCCGAGGAGACCCGGGCCTACTCGCTCATTCCTGGCCGCTTTTATCTCAATCTCGAGGGTCGCGAACCCCGGGGAAGCGTCCCCGAGAAGGACTACGAGGACGTCCGCGACGAACTCAAAGCGAAGCTCGAGGACTTGGAGGGACCGGACGGGAATCCCGTTGCAGACCGTGTCGAGACCAAAGAGAACGCCTACCGGGGCGACCACGCCGACATCGCGCCGGACCTGACGGTGATTCCCAACCACGGGTTCGACCTGAAGGCCGGATTCAAAGGCAGCGACAAGGTGTTCGGCACCGGCCCGCGCAACGGAATGCACAGCTTCGACAACGCCTGCCTGTTCGTCGACGACCCCGAGGCGTCGGTCCGGGAGGCCGACCTCTATGACGTCGCACCCACGGTCCTCTCGCTGATGGGTATCGACTACGACCGCGCCGAGTTCGACGGCGCCAGTCTGGTCTAGAACAGGTTGTCGAGGTCCTCGTCGAACAGCTCCTCGGTGTCCGGCGCCTCCCCCCCGGTGCTCGCGCTGGCCTCGCGGGCCCGCTGCATGAACTCCTCGACCCGTCGGGACCGCTCGACCCCACAGAGCAGCACCAGCGCAGCGAGACGTTCGCTGTCGAGCGGGAAGTCACCGCCACGGACCTGGAGGCTCCCGGTCTCCTCCTCGACCCACGAGCGGGCGCGCTCGACGCCCTTCCGGGAGATCTGCTCGGGCCGGCCGGCGATGACCAGCAACGCCGCTTCAGCCTCGACAGCGTCGGGCAGGCTCATGCTCGTCAGGAGGGCGTTGCGGGTCAGGCTGGTGGTCGTGTTCACGTTCTCGGCGGCGTCCTCACTCGCTTCAGCGGTGGCGTAGCCCAGGCTGGCGACCCCACCCTCGCGAAGCGTATTAATGATCTCCGAGGAGTCGACGACGCTCTCACCGACTCCCTCGACGGCTTCACCCGAAGCCAACAGGACCCCGACCCGCTGGGCGATCTGGCGGTTGATCGCGTCGAACCCCTCCCGGACGCTCTCGCCGCTCTCCCGCCAGGCGTCGTTGTCGATGAGGAGGGCAGCATCCGCCTCGCGGATGACAGTCTTCAGCGAGCGACCGGCGTTCGCCTGGTAGATCCCGCCCTCGTCGCGTCCCGGCAAGACCCCGAGGACGTAGATGGGGATGTTGTAGACGTGGCCGAGTTCGCGTGTCAGTGCCGGCGCACCGCCGCTTCCCGTGCCGCCGCCGAGGCCGGCGACCACCACGACCGCCTCCGTCTCGGAGGTGATCCGACCGTCGAGTCCGTCCATCACCTCGGTGGCTTCGTCCTGCATGACCTCCGCGCCCAGTTCGTTGTCGCCGCCGACACCGTGGCCCTTCACGCGGTCCTGGCCGATGAGCATCGTGTCGATGTCGAGCGACTGGAGGTCGGCCTCCGCGGTGTTGACCGCGAAGGCACTCTGGACCGCACCGAAGTCCATCTCGTAGTCGAACTCGGCGATGGCCTGGGTCACCTTCCCGCCGGCCTGGCCCACGCCGATCAGGGCGACTCTCATTACCGGATGTTGTCACACTGATTCATGAACGTTTGCCCCAGGGCTTAAACGGGATCACGGGACCACCCGGCGTATGGACGACCAACTCGAAGAACGGGTCGCCTCGCTCGAACGCGCGGTCACCGACGGCGAAGGCGACGCCGCCGCACTCGCCGAGGCGGCCGTCACCGCCGAACGGCTTGAAGACCTCGAGACAGCAGTCGACGACCTGACGGACCGGGTCGCCGAACTCGAGGCTGCGGCTCAGGCGCTGCGCGGGTACGTCGGCAACGTCCGCTCGGTGAACCGGGACGTCGAGGAACGCGCGGACCTGGCACTCGCTCGGGTCGAAGCGCTGACCGAACAGCCGACCACAGACGACGGAGTACCCCCTCAGGACGGGAGCAGTCACGGCCGCGATCAGGACCGCGCGGGAAACCCTGGCCACAGAGGCAAACAGCGGACCTCCAGCGACCGCTGTGACCGATGCGGTCGGCGAAAAGAGAGCGGGGCGGGAACGGAAGGAAGCGAGCGAAGGACGCCGGGGTCTGTCGGCGTGCGGGACGGAATCAACAGCAAACAGGCGGGCGAGCAAGCGTCGGGAACCGTCAGCGCGCCCGATGGAGGCGAGCGGTGGCCGAGCGAGCGGGACACGCCCGGAGAAGCGTCCTGGAACGAGAGCAGCGCGTCCGAGCCGATAGGAGAGGGCGTGCGTGCCAGCGACGGTTCGGACACCGGTGGGCCCATCGACCGGCTCCGTCAGCTGCTGTGATCAGGGCCGTGATCGCGGTCGCGCTCGCGGTCGCGCTGCTCGGCGTCTCGCTACCTGTCGTCGAGGAGGCGGGCCGTACGTACAGCGATACGCGGGTGACGAACCAGCTCGACCGGGTCGAGTCGGCAGCCAAAGCGCTCCGTGCACGGTCAGCGGCCACGAGGCAGGGGGTCACCGCCAGACGGACACTTTCGCTGTCCTTGCCTGAACGGACGTGGGCCCATCCCGGGCTCGCGAGACTGTCCGTGCCGGGCCCGGGGGACCGTCCCGCGGTGACCTGGCGTGTGGAGGGGGGACCGGAGCACAGCCGTCGGCTGCTCGGTGGCGACGTCGCAGGTCCGCCCGGCGGGCTCACACTCCGGGAGGGTGGGACCCAGAAGGTCGCGCTTGTCCTCATGCCGGACGGAACTGTCCAGTTCCGGCGGCTGAACTTTATCACCGAACGTGGGAGCACCGCAGTCTATGGGACTCCGAGCCCTGCTATCGGATGAGGGCGACCAGGGGTGCGGGTGTCAGCTTCGGTTCGAGGATGACCGGCTGCTTGTGGACGCCGGTGATTGCGACGGAGCCGGCCGGCTGGAGCGAAATCCCGACTGTCGGGCGACGGTCATCTCCGCACTCTCGCAGCGGGGCGCCGAGACCGTCCTGACGCGGGCCGGCGGCATCGAGCGCGCCTACACCGGAGCGGCGGGCGCACTCCTCGTCGCTGCGGGCCGGTTCGTCGACGCAGTCAGTGTCCACGACGACCGGCTGGCATCGCGGGCACGGCAGGACCCGCTCGGGGCCGCTCGCGAAGCAACAGGGCGGGCAGACGCGACCGCGGCCGTCGCCGCCGAAACCGGACTCGCCGAACTCGCGGCAGCCCTCGGGGACACCGGGACCGCACTCGTTCCGGTCGAGGGACTCGCCATCAGCCGCTGGCGGGTCGACAGGTCGGTCCCCGATGCTCCCCTCGAGGAAGTGACAGAGTTGTCGACCGGTGGGACTGTCCGACGCTACGCTGGAGCGGACACTTGGTCGTACCACCTCGACCCGGTTGACCGACAACTCGGCGACGACGCGGCCGCCGTGCTGGCCACGGCGGCGGACCGTTTTGCCTCTAGGGCGGCAGACGGGTCGACACCGCGGGCCGCAGTCCAGGCGGTCGTCAACGGCACGCCGGGCGAGACCGTCGAGCAGGTCGTAGCCGTCCTCGAGAAGCACACGCGCGGGTACGGACTGCTAGAGGACCTGTTTGCCGACCCGGCAGTGAGCGACGTCTACGTGACCGCGCCGGCGACCGCAAACCCGGTCCGCGTCGTGGTTGACGGGCAGACCATGCCGACGAACCTCCGGCTCACTGACGCCGGCGTCGATGCCCTGGCTTCGCGATTCCGCCGGGAGAGTGGCCGGGCATTCTCGCGCGCCGCGCCGACGCTGGATGCAGCTGTCGAGGTCGGTGGTCGGCAGGTCCGCCTCGCAGGGCTCCGGCCGCCAGCAAGTGATGGGCTGGCCTTCGCGTTCCGGGCGCACGACCGGGGTATCTGGCGGCTGGGTGACCTGATCGGCAACCGGACCGTTACCGCCGGGGCCGCGGCGTTGCTATCGCTGTGTGTCGGGCGAGGTCGCTCGGTTCTCCTGGCCGGAGCCCGGGGAGCGGGGAAGACAACGACACTGGGGGCACTGCTGTGGGAACTCCCGACAGACGTCCGGACGGTGACGATCGAAGACACACCGGAGCTTCCGGTGTCGGAGCTGCAGGCGGCAGGGCGCGACGTCCAGCCGCTCCGGACGGGGGCCGACGGTGGCGAGATACCGCCCACAGAGGCGCTCAGGACCGCACTCCGGCTGGGAGACGGTGCGCTCGTCGTCGGCGAGATCCGGGGACAGGAGGCGGGTGTCCTCTACGAGGCCATGCGGGTCGGAGCGACCAGCGAGGCGGTCCTTGGAACGATCCACGGGGATGGCGCCACGGCTGTCTACGAGCGCGTCGTCGAGGACCTCGGCGTCGCGCCTGCGGCTTTCGGGGCGACTGACATGGTGGTGACACTCGAAGCCACAGCCGAAAACCGGCGGGTCAGCCAAGTTGAGGAAGTGACCGGGGGGGACCCGCCGGAGTTCGAGTCGCTGTACGCCGTCGATGATGCGGGGCTCTCGTCCACTGGTCGCATCGAACGTGGGAACAGTCGCCTCGTCGCCGCGCTCGCCCGACCTGGTGAGACGTACGCGGACGTCAGAGCCAGCCTGGAGGAGCGTGCCGGCCTGTTTGCGGAACGCGTCGCCGGAGCGGAGGGGAGCCGGCTGTGGGAGTGACCGACCGGCTCGCCGGGCTGTACCCGCTGACAGTCGAGCCCGGGCCGGAGTTCCGGCGTGCGGTCCGGTTTCTCGGTACCGACTCATGCCCGTCGGAGGTGCTCGCGGCGGGGTACAGCCTCTCCGCACTCGGTGCGGTCGCGCTGGCGGGATTGTCGCTCCTGTTGCCATCGGTCACCAGTCCGGCGGGCCTGCTGGTCGCGCTGGCCTGCGGACTCGGGGGCTCCTACGCCACAGAACGGCTGCCGCGGCTGCTCGCGACCGCCGGCCGGACGCGGAATCTGGGTGCAGCCCCGGACCTCGTCGCACGAGCGGCGCTACGGATGCGTATCGCACCCGCGCCCGAACGGGCTGCCGCCTTCGCGGCCGACACCGGCGACAGCCGGCTTGGGGCGAGTCTACACCGTCATATCCAGGCGACCAGGCCAACCGGCGACACCGGGCTCGAAGCCTTCAGTAAGGAGTGGGAGGAGTGGTTCCCGTCGCTTGGGCGGGCCCTTGCGCTCGTCGAGGCCGCGGGGTCCGTCCCGGTCGAGCGGCGCGGGGACGTACTGGACCGTGCGCTCGATACAGTTCTCGACGGAGCCAGGACCCAGACACAGGAGTACGCGAGGAGTGTTACTGCCCCTGCGACCGCCCTGTACGCCTTCGGCGTGCTGTTGCCGACGGCACTCGTCGCGCTGCTTCCCGCCGCCCGGACCGCCGGGCTGGCGGTGACACCGCTCTTGATGGCTCTCGTGTACGACCTCTGCGTTCCACTGCTCGTCGTCGTAGCGGGCGCGTGGCTGCTCGCACACCGGCCGGTGGCATTTCCGCCGCCGCGGGTGACCCCCACCCATCCGTCCGTGGAGGACCCCCTCGCCGCACGGACGGCGCTCCTGTTGGGGGCCGGGGTGGCCGCCGTCGGCTGGCTGACGGCCGGCCGGGTCGCGCCAGGGTGGGCCCCACCGCTCGTCGCTCTCGGCTTGGGTGTCGGTGGTGCCCTCTGGCTGTACTTCCGTCCCGTTCTGAGCGTCCACACACGCGTCCGGGAAGCCGAGCGAGAGCTTCCGGACGCGCTGGCGCTGCTCGGCCGACGGGTCGCCGCCGGGGAGAGCGTCGAGCGGGCAGTCGAAGCCGCGGGCGGCGATATCACTGGGCCTCTCGGCGAGAGACTGAGGGCCGGCGCACGCCGCCAGCGGCGGCTTCAGGGCAGCATCGAATCCGCCTTTCTCGGGGACAGCGGAGTACTCGGTGACCTGCCGAGCCGACGGCTGCGTGGGAGTTTCTCGATGGTGGCGCTCGCAGGCAGAGAGGGACGGCCTGCAGGTGGCGCGCTCCTCTCGCTTGCGGACCACGTCGGGCAACTCCAGCGCGTGGAGGCAGACGCGCGTGGCGAACTCGACACCGTCTGTAACACACTCAGGAGCACGGGAAGCACCTTCGGGCCGCTGGTGGCCGGTTCGACCGTTGCACTCGCGGCAGAGATGACTGGCGGCGGGTTCATCGGTGGTCCGGGGATGCCGTGGCTCGGCGGCGTCGTCGGCGTCTACGTCCTGATTCTCGCGGTCCTCTTGCCGACGCTCGCAGTCGGGCTCGAGCGGGGTTTCGACCCCGCCCTCGTGGGCCACGCAGTCGGAAAAGCGCTCTGTATGGCCCTGAGCGTCTATCTCGCGAGCTACGTGCTCGTCGGCGGGATTGCCTGACTTTTATCACCGGAGGCGGGACCACACTCCCCGTGCTGGACACGACAGCTGACACTTGGTACACGTGGCTGGGGCTCGTCGCCACGAGCCTGGCGGTTGGAGGAGTCGTCACCGGGCTGCCGACGGCGGTCCCGCCGGACGCGGGGGCCGTCGCAGCGACTATTGACGACATCGCAGCCAGTCCGTACGGCGAGCGCGAGCAGGTCGCGGTCCCGGCGGACACGATGCGACTCGACAGTCACAGTCTGGCCCTCCGCTCCGACGGCGGGACCGCACACGCGTCGTTCGCGCAGGATGTGACGCCGGCCGACGCCGGTCGGCTCGCAGCGGTTCTCCGAGGGGTGTCGCCGGGAGCAGTCTACCGGACGAAAGAGGCGTTTGCCGCCGCACTTCGGGAGGCACGCTCCGGAGACCGGGAGTGGCGGCCGGCGCCGGACAGGCTAACAGTCAGGCGTGTCACCTGGGGGGATGTCGATGCGACGCTCGTCGGATAGCGCCGGGACCGAACCCCTGGCAGCACTCGTCGCCGTCGCGGTCGTCTGCTCGGCGGTGAGCCTCTACGCCAGCCTGCTCCCTCTCCCGCCATCGGAAGACCGGCGAGCCGCGGCAGCCGAGACCCTTCTGGACAGCGTCTACGACCGGACAGCCGAAACCGGGGTGGTCAATCCCGGCCGGCTCGGTAGGGCGCTTCCGTCGGAGGGCCGGTGGCAGGGACAGTGGCGGGTGAACGTCAGTGTTGAGAGCGGAACAGTGGCCTGGCACCGCGGGCCGAGCCCGCCTTCGGAGGCCGACAACGTCGCGAGTGCCACGCGCCGGGTGAGCGTACGACGCCCCCTCGGCAGGGTCCGTCCGGGCCGGCTCAGGGTGGTGGTGTGGTGAGTCGAGCAATCAGTACCGTGGTCGACACGGTCCTCTTTCTGCTTCTGGTGTCGGCTGCCGCGTTCGTCGTGACGGCGCCGGCGGC
This sequence comes from uncultured Halobacteriales archaeon, assembly GCA_964583735.1. GTDB lineage: Archaea > Halobacteriota > Halobacteria > Halobacteriales > Haloarculaceae > Salinirussus. Next base: position 8,815 of record CAZOWU010000007.1, read on the forward strand.
TGAGCCAGTCGTCGCTCCGGCGGACGACACTGCCGAGGTGGTCGCGACCAGCACCGTGGCTGTCGACTACGAACTCGGCCGGGGTGAGACTGTCCGCCAGCGCACCCGCGGGACGTACGCGGGGCTGCTCGCCCGCGCGGCGGTCGCAAACGCGACGGTCGCCGGCGAGCGGCTGAGCCCTGCCGGCAGGGCTTTCGCCGCGAGCGTCCGGGAGAAGACTGCGGCGGTTCTCGGGGAGAACGTCCAGGTGTCGGCGCGGTGGACACCCTACCCCGGCGCACCGGTAGCCGGCCGGGTCGCCGTCGGACCCGACCCCCCGCCACGGGCTGACGTCCACGTCGCCCGCTTCCGGGTGCCGGTAGTGGTCCCGGCCGCCGAGCCGGAACGAACTTACGCCGGTGTCGCCGCCGAGATAGCGGGGGCCGTTACCCGGGGCGTGCTGCCGGAGGATGGCGCCGACCTGCCCCTCGGCGACGGGCCACACCGGCGTGCCCTCGCCAACCGCGCCGACGTGCTCGCCGGCCCGGAGAGTGGCCTCGCCCGCTGGCACGCCAGCGCGGGGAACGCGACGGCGGCAAGAGAGGTAGCCGCGGAGAAACTCGCAGAGGTGCTGGCCGCAGACCTCAGAGACCAGTTCGAGTCGCCCGACGACGCGGCCGACGCCCTCAGCACCGGAACCGCGACAGTCGTCGTCAGGCGGTGGGACAGATGAACGACCGTGCCAGGGTTCCCTTCGCGTTGCTCGGGGTACTGCTCTTGGTTGGGAGTGCGACCTATGCCGGGTCCCTCTCGAGCGGGCCAACAGCCGAGCCACGCGTCGCCGAGGCGATGGAGGAGTTCGGTGCCGAGACCCGGACAGCAACGATGGAGGCAGCCCGGGACGCCGCGATGGAAGCGGCGGCCGAGCCGGTGACCAGCCGGGCGACGACGCCCGCCGGCCGCGCGCTCGGCTCCGGAACCGCCTTTCGCGACGCGCTCCGGCTCCGGGTCTACACCCGTGTTCGGCAGGCGCTCGAGGACCTCGACCGGCGACAGAGCCAGCTCCACCGCTCCGCGTCCCTTCCCGTCCCGGAGACGGAGGCGGAACTGCGCCGGGCGGTCGGACGCGTGTCACTCGAACGGGCCGGACCCGACGGGACCGAACTGCGCGTGACCGTCGAGAACGTGAGCCTGACGGCGCGCCGGAACGGACGGACCGTCGCCAACGACGTGGTCAGCCCGACGTTCCGGGTGGCCGTCCCGACGCTCGCGGTCCACGACCGCGTCGACCTGTTCGAGCGGCGCCTCGACGCTGGCCCCGCCAAACCAGGGCTCGGGCGCCGGCTGACCGCCAGCCTCTATCCGCTAGCCTGGACGCGGGGGTACGCCCAGTACGCGGGCACACCGATCGAAAACGTCGTCGCCAACAGACACGTCGCACTGGCAGCCAACGGGGCGGTGCTCGACATCCAGCACTCGGTGTTCGGAACCAGCGACCCGGTCGGCAGGCGGGCACTGGAGGAGGCGACTGCCCGAACCGCGATATCGGACGCGCTGAAGGGGTCGGGTCACACCGGACTGAAAACGCTCGAGCGGGCACGCAACCACGTCGTCGACCCGTCACCACTCCCCGACCAGGAGCGCCTCGTCGACCAGGCCCAAGAGCAGGGGCCGTCACCGGAGGAGAACGTCACTGTCGGGGTCAACGCGACGGCCGACCGAGCCTTTCTCTCCGAATTCGGTCCCGGGGCAGCGGTCCCGCTGGAGGACCGGCTCGAACGCCACTACCAGGTGGACGTCCGGCGCCGGGTCGACGCGTCGGTGGTCTCGGACCGCCGTGTCGGGCCTGCCGTCCGCCCGGGGGAGAACTGGACGCGGGTCGGTTCCGAGCGCGAGATGACCACGAGTGTCAGAGAGCGTGCGGCCGACCAACCCGAACCGAGCGGTGACTGGCACGTCCTGGCGCACCACTCTCTGCAGGTGGTCAGGCGGGTCACCGACAGGCAAGTCTGGGCGACACCCGAGGGGCGGCATACCACCGAGACACAACGGGTCGTCCGGGTCGACGTTACGGTTCTCCTGACGGGGGACCACACCGTCGCCGGCGTACCCGGGACCGTCAGTCCAGTCCACACTCGTGGTGGTCCGCTGAACGGGCCGAATCTGGCAGATGTCGCAGAGGTCGCACGCGAGCAACTCCTCGCGAGCGAGGGTGGGCCGGAGGGGATCGCCCGGAGTCTCGCCTCAGGTAACCTCGGGCTGCTTCAGCACCGGGCGGCCGCCACGGAGACCCAAAGGACCGTCACAGCCGAGCGACCGGCGGGTCTCGAGGCGTGGGTCTACAGCGACTTGGCGGGCCTGCGCCGTCAAGTCGCGAACGTCTCGGTGACGGCGAGCAGGGGAGATATCGCAACCTTCGGGGTGAACCCGGCGGCGAAGCTCCGGAAGCGACTCGAAACGCGGCGGGAGGCGTTGCTCGACCACCCGGCGGGGTACGACGGGGTCGCTGACCGGGCCCGCGTCGCGGCGCGGGCGGCGTACCTCGACCGGGTGTCACAGCTACTCGGAAAGCGTGCAGACCGACGGAGCGGGAGAGCTACCGCGGTCTCAGAGGAGCTGGACGCCGAAAGCGGGGGTAGTCCCCACGAGTCCTACCGGAACCGGACACAACGCTCGGTGCCCGACGGGCTGTCACTGCCGATGGTCGTCGATGCCCGTCCCTCGTATCTGACCACGGCGGCGGTCGGCAGCGAGACGCTCCCGGGCCTTCCGGACGACCGTTCCGGTCACCCCCTCGCTGTCCGGAACACGAACGTCGTGTCGGTCCCCTACGCCGACGCCGTCGGGGGGATCATCGAGGCGTTCACCGGTCCCGACCGCGTCTCACTGAGCCGGGCCGAGCAGGCGTTACGGGTGTCGGGTGCCAGCCTAGTCGCCACCGACGGGTCGAAGGAGACACACCGGAAACTGTCCGAGCAGGTTTCCAGTTCGGTGGACTATCTCCGTGGCGGGCTCGTCTTCACGCTGAAGCGGGAGGGAGTCGGGACGAAATCTGCCCGGCGCTCACTGGTCGAGAACGCTACCGCCCGGTGGGAGCGCCCAGAGGACCTCGCCCGGGCGTTCCACAACGGCTCGGCAGCGGCTGCGGTCCACCGGGCAGCGGTCCGCGAGTGGCCGACCCTCACCGACCGCGAGCACGACATCCTCCGGCTCCGACTCGACGCTGCGGTCAGGAACGGGCTGGAAACACCCCGCGCCAGAGTCGGGAAGTCGGCGGTACGGGAGGTTGCCGACACCGTCCGGGGGGTCGCCGAGGGAGAGCTCCGCCGGAAGGCCGACGACCTCTCCAAAGAGGCGAGTAAGCGCGTCGCCGACCGCCTGGAGGACGAGATACTCTCCACGGAAACTGGCAGACAGCTCGGCGGAGAGTTCCTCGCGAAGCTCCCGATGGGCGTTCCGCTGGCCCCCGTCCCGGGGCTCTGGTACGCGACGGCGAACCTCTGGGACGTGGACGTCCGCGGGACCTACGCGCAGTTCATCGTCAGAGTTCCACGGGGGGCACCCGACACGCCGGGCGGGTTCAGGTACGTCCGGGACGGGGACGAGGCACGTCTGGACGTCGACGCCGACGGCGACCGAGAGCTGCTCGGGCGGGCGAGTCGAATCCGGTTTGCGACCGGGACCGATGTCGCCGTCGCAGTGCCGGCTGGCCCCCGAGGGGTCGCAGACGTGGACGGCCAGCGGACCGAGACATCAGCGGGGTGGCCGCGGCCGGGCTGGAAGTGATAGCCACTTGTACCCGGACGGCCTATCCCGGGTATGCTCAGAGGGGAGTTCCCGACGGCGGGCGAGCAGTCGCCCGAGGCGCTCCGGGCGGCGTACGACGACCACCTGGCGACGGTCATCGACGCGGTCGGCATCGAAACCGTCGCAGAGCGGACGGGGGTCGACACCAATGTCCTGCGCGCGGTCGGCGCCGACGAGGCTCCGGAGCTGGCGCTCTCCGAGGCGGCGGCGGTGCTGGCGACCGCCCCCGACAGGCCGGACGCCGACACCATCGCAGTCGAGGCCCGTGACATCCTCCTGATGGGGATGACGACTGCGGTACTCGACGTAGAGGCACTCGCTTCCGAAGTCGACGACGAACTCGAGCCAAAGGAGATCCAGCAGAAAGTCGAAGGGCGGTTCCCCGTCACGCTCGACGAGTACGCCCTGCTTCACAGTACCATCGAGGGCCGGAAACGATGACGCGAGTCGCGGTGCTCGGCTGTGGCTACGTCGGGCTCGAGCTCTGCCGCCAGCTCGACACCGCCGTCGGCGTCCGCCGCTCGGACGCGGGTATTCGGGCCATCGAAGCGACCGGTGCGACCGCCGTACAGGCCGATGTAACCGACAGTGGGACGCTCGAAGCGGTCCCGGAGGTCGACGCTGTCGTCTTCGCGGCGAGCTCCGGCGGCCGTGGCGCCGAAGCAGCCAGGGAGGTCTACGTCGAGGGGCAGCGGACAGCACTCGACCACTTCGCCGGACGCGCGGACCCGCCCGACCGGTACGTCTACACCTCGAGCACGGGCGTCTTCGGCGACCACGGCGGCGAGTGGGTCGATGAAGAGACACCGCTGTCCCCAGTGACCGGGAAGACCGAGGTGCTGGTCGAGGCGGAGAAGGTCGCTCTCGAAGGTGCGTCCGACCGGGGACTCACCGGGACCGTCGCACGCTTTGGTGGCCTCTACGGCCCGGAGCGCTACCGACTGGGGCGGTACGTCGAGGGGCCGGTGACCGAGGGCTACTTGAACATGGTCCACCGGGACGATGCGGCCGGTGCTGTCCGCTTTCTCCTCGAGGAGAACGCTGCCCGCGGGGAAGTCGTGGTCGTGGTCGACAACGAGCCCGTCGAGAAGTGGACCTTTGCGGATTGGCTGGCAGAGCAGTGTGGCGAATCCGCCCCTCCAAAGCGGACCGTCGAGGAGCGCCTGGAGGGGGACGTCTCGGAAACAGCCCGGCGCCGGCTCACCACCAGCAAGCGATGCTCGAACGAGAAGCTCCGCGGGCTGGGCTACGACTTCCGGTACCCGACCTACCGCGAGGGGTACCAGGCGGCTATCGCGGCCTGGAACGGGGACGAGTAGGCCGAAGGGAGCGGAATCAGCCCACGCGGTCGGGAAGGGCAATCTTCTTTTGACCCCGTCTAATCTGTAGGGCAATGGGTGTGATGGGCGCCGTTTCGGACGGGGTCGGTGGCGCGTTCGATGCCGTCTCGGCCCTGGCGACAGACCGGCCGCTGGTCGTCGCTGGTGTGGCGGTAGTGGTCATCCTGGCGGTCGGCGGGGTTGCTCTCCGGGGATACTTCCGGTCGACCGGCAAGCGCTTTGCGGACTTACTCGACGAGTTCGAGGAGCTGACGGTGCTGATGCACCCCAACCCCGACCCCGACGCGATGTCGTGTGCGCTCGCGGTCAAGCACCTGACCGAATTTTCAGACACCGACACGACGCTACAGTATCCCGGGCAGATCCGCCACCAGGAGAACCGCGCCTTCGAGACCGTCCTCGACGCCAGTTTCGAGCGCATCGAGAGCGCCAGCGACCTCGAGGACGGGGAGGTCGTCCTCGTCGACCATAACGAACCCCGCGGGTTCTCGGGGGCAGACAGTGTCGACCCGGTCGCAGTCGTCGACCACCACCCCGGCGACGGCGAAGGACGGGAGTTCACTGACGTCAGAACCGATAACGGCTCGTGTGCGAGCATCTTCGCCGAGTATTTCCGGGAACTGGACTGGGAGCCCGTCGACGCCGACGAGAACGGGGTGGAGCCGGACGAGCGGACGGTCCCATCGGCCGTCGCGACCGGGCTCCTCTACGGCATCCAGTCGGACACCAAACAGCTCACGAAGGGCTGTTCGCCGGCGGAATTCGACGGCGCGCGCTACCTCTACCCGGGAGTCGACCAGGACTGGCTCGACCGGATCGCGAACCCCGAGGTCGACGCGGAGGTGCTCGACGTCAAGGCGACGGCGATCACCAGGCGGGAGGTTCGTAACGCTTTCGCGATCAGCGACGTCGGCACCGTTTCGAACGCGGATGCGGTCCCGCAGGCCGCCGACGAACTCATGCGGCTTGAGGGGGTCACAGCGGTCGTCGTTCTCGGGGACAAGGACGGTCAGATCCACTTCTCCGGCCGTTCCCGTGACGACCGCGTCCACATGGGTAAGACCCTCAGCGCGGCCGTCGAGGACGTCCCCCTGGGTGGGGCCGGCGGCCACGCCCGGATGGGCGGCGGGCAGCTGTCGATCGAGCACATGGAGGGGCTCGGTCCGGGTGACGGTCTGACCCGTGAGGAGGTCCACGAGCGGCTGTTCGAGGCGATGAGCGGCGACCTGTAGCCGGGGTAGCGGCAGTCCAAAGTAGCCGGAGCGCCGACGACCCGCATGGCCACCGCAGACGCAACCTGGGACTACCGGGACCGCCACGACGGCTTCGCGCGCACCTACTTCCGCGCTTTCGCGGACTGTGTGGTCTCCTCGGTCGGCGTGGGCACCTACCTCGGCGAGCCAACCAACAGCGCCGACAATGCCTACCGCGAGGCGGTCGTCGAGGCCATCGAGTCGGGCGTCAACGTCGTCGACACAGCCATCAACTACCGGTGTCAGCGCAGCGAGCGGACCGTCGGCGAGGCCATCGGCGAGGCCGACGTTGACCGCGAGGCGGTCATGGTCGCGACCAAAGGCGGGTTCGTTCCGTTCGACGGCTCCCGACCCGAGAGCCCCAGTCGGTACGTCCGCGAGGAGTACATCGAGCCCGGCCTCGTCGACCCCGACGACCTGGTCGGAGGACGTCACTGTCTCTCCCCTGCCTTTGTCGACGACCAGGTCGACCGCTCGCTGTCGAATCTCGGCCTCGATACCCTCGACCTGTACTACCTCCACAACCCCGAGACCCAGCTCCAGGAGCACCCGAGAGAGGACGTTTACGACCGGCTCGAGGCCGCTTTCGAGACGCTCGAGCGACGGGTCCAGGCCGGCGACATCCGGCACTACGGCATCGCGACCTGGGAGGCCTTTCGGGCCGAGCAGGGAGCCGAGTCGTATCTCTCGCTGCCGGCAGTCGTCGAACGGGCGCGGTCGGCCGCGGAGACAGTCGAGTCGGCCGCCACGAGCCTGCGCGCGGTCCAGCTGCCGTTCAATATCTACATGGCCGACGCCTTCACCCGCTCCGTCCACGACACCCCCGAGGGGGCAAAGAGTGCGCTGTGGTTCGCGAACGACGCTGGCCTGGACGTCTTCACCAGCGCGTCGCTCATGCAGGGGCGGCTCGCCCGCGAGATGCCCGAAGAAGTGGCGGCGAAACTCGAGGGGGAGACCCGCGCACAGCGTGCGATCAACTTCGCGCGCAGCGCGCCCGGCGTGACGAGCGCGCTGGTGGGAACCGGCTCGCCGGAGCACGTCGCGGAGAACGTCGGCGCAGGCGCGTACGAACCGCTCGGCGCCGGCGCCTTCGACGCGGTCTTCGAGTGATCAGGGCATCTCCTGCCACTCGGTGCCACAACCCGGGCAGACCCGCCGCTTCCCGACGTCGTCCGGCATTGCCTCGGTGGCCAGTTCCTCCTCGCACTCGGCGCAGGTCAGCCGCTCGTAGGTGTCCTTCTCGATGTCCCCGGAACGGAGGCCTCGCCTGACAGATTCCATATCTGTCGGTAGCCAGCCCGCGAGTAAAAAGCCAGCGCGCCCGTGAGCGGCGACGGAGTGAAGCCTGGAACGGCGGGCTTTTGGACGCTGAGGCCCGACAACAGGATAATGGAGTACGTCCAGGAGGCAGTCACCACCCTCCACGACTTCGGGGATGCGTACCCCCCCGCCCCGACCGAGCGGGCGGCGGTCGTCGTCCCGATGACCGAGCGCGACCACGCCGCCCTCGCGGCCGAGCGGGTCCTCCGCACGCTCGAGGAACTGGACCTCGGGCGGGTTGTCGTCCCCCTGCGGGCCGGACCCGACGAGGTGAGTGAAGTTGTCGCGTGGGTCGACGGGTTCGACGTACCCTCGGAGGTGGTGTGGTGTACGGCGCCGGCCGTCGAGTCAGCGCTCGCCGATGCGGGGCTCGACGGGACGGCAGGCAAGGGCCGTGACGTCTGGCTGGGGCTCGGCGCTGCCATCGACGGCAACGCCGAGTACGTCGTTGTTCACGACGCCGACGCGACGACCTACAGCCGGGCACACGTCCCCCGGCTGTTGCACCCAGTCGCGAACGGTTTCGACTTCGCGAAGGGCTACTACGCTCGCGTCGAGAACGACCGCATCTACGGTCGGCTCTGCCGGCTGTTCTACGAGCCGCTGGTCCGGGCGCTTGCGGCTGTCCACGACAACCCGGCTGTCGAGTACTTCGGCGCCTTCCGGTACGCGCTCGCCGGCGAGTTCGCCGCGACTACGGCCGTCGCCGAGCAGTTGCGTGCCCAGCGCGGCTGGGGGCTAGAAATCGGAACGCTCGGCGAGGCGTTCGACATCGTCGGGGGCGAGGGGACCGCGCAGGTCGACCTGGGCGTCCACGAGCACGACCATCGGTCGGTGGGTGGGCCCGACGGGCTCGGCGACATGTGCATCGAGGTCGGAGCCGCGCTCTTCCGGGCCCTCGGGGACAACGGCGTCGAGCTCGACTACGGTTCGCTCCGGGAGCGCTACCGCGAGCACGCCTACCGGCTGGTCGACCAGTACGCCGCCGATGCCGGCTTCAACGGACTGGACTACGACCCGGTCGCCGAGCGCGAGCAGGTCGACACCTACACCGCGGGCGTCACGGCCCCGGACCCGGATGACCGGCTCCCAGCCTGGCGAGCGGCGCCACTCGACCCGGCAGTCGTCCGCGAGCGCTCGGCGGCGGCCATCGCGGAGGAAGGCTGAAGCCGCCGGCGCGCGCTGGTCCGGTATGGATCCCAGCCCCGACGACGTCGCAGGCGTGGTCGACCTGTTCGGCGCGGTCACACGGGCGGAACTCCGGCAGGCGCTCTCCGAACTCGCCTTCCGGCAGGGCGCCGAGCAGGAACCAGCGGCCTTCGATGAAGTCGTCGAGGAGGCTATCGACTCCTACCACCTCGTGGCGGTTCCGGCCGACGCGCTTGGAGACACCATCGAGGGCGACGGTACCGAGGCCGGCCTCCTCGTCGCCGGCCCGGTCGCGTTCCCGACGCTGCCCGAGGGTGGCGAGGACCTCCCCCACATCATGGAGGTCCCCGACCGTGCGGTCGAGCGGGAGGTCGCTGCAGCGGCCGCGGAGCGACAGTTCAGGGCCGACGCTGCGGCAGCCGTCGAGGCCGGAGCGGGGGAGCGAGTCGGGACGCTGCTGGACGCCAGCTACGAACTCGAGGCGTGGGGGCCGGTCGACCTGGCGGAGGTCCGTCGCCGGCTCGACGCCGCCAGGGATGGGACGAATTAAGAGCGTGTGGTGCGTCGTAACGGGTATGGACTTCGAGGGGGTGCGACGACACGAGCCGTCCACGATGGCCGGACAGGAGCGCGAGGCGGCGGTCATCGTCCCGGTCATCGAGCAAGCGGACGGGCCGGCACTCCTCTTCACGAAGCGCGCCGACCACCTTTCGGACCACCCTGGCCAGATGAGCTTTCCCGGCGGCGGCCGCGAGCCCGAAGACGACGGCCTGCGTGAGACTGCCTGCCGCGAAGCGGAGGAGGAGGTCGGCATGCAGCGGTCGGAGGTCGAGTTCGTCGGCCGGCTGGACGACATCGAAACGGTCACCCGCTACTCCGTACGGCCCTTCGTCGCCCGGGCCCCCGACCGCGAGTACGTCCCCGGCGACGACGAGGTTGCCGAGGTGGCCGTCCTCTCGCTGTCGGACCTGACCGACCTCGACAACTACGAGAGCGAGCGCCGCGACCACCCCTACTACGGTGACATTCGCCTGCACTTTTTTTACGTGGACGGCTACACAGTCTGGGGGGCGACCGCCCGCATCTTCGTCCAGTTCCTCGAACTCACGACGGACTGGAAGATGCCCCCCGAGCCGGACCGTCGGGTCGAGCGGGACGCCGACTACCCCACCTGACCGCCTGCGAACCCGCGGTGGCGGGTGCCCCGCCAGGCTCGACCGACAGCTGTCTGACCGCTCCTGCACACTGTCGAACAATGTGACCCACCACCGAGTCGTCGCTCGCCGCGGTGGGGGTCGCCGCGGTCACGTAGTCACTCCTCGTCTTCGACGGTGCTGTCGCCGTCATCGCCCTCCCCGTCGACCGCATGGTCATCGCCC
>CAZOWU010000007.1:19141-21819 GCA_964583735.1 uncultured Halobacteriales archaeon
GTCATCGCCCACCACACCGTGCTCGTCACCGCTGCCGGCCTCTTTTTCGACGGCGACCTGCGTGTCGTCTCCGGTCTCTCCTTCGACCCTTGGAACTCTGACCTGGAGCGTGCCGTTGTCAGCGAGCGTCGCCGTGGCGCCGCCAGGGTCGACGGAGGCACCCGCAGGCAGTGTCACGTGTCCATCGAGTGCGAGGCCGCGGCCGGGAAACCGCATCTCGAATCCCTCGTGAAAGTCCCGGAACCGGTCGACCCGGACCTGGATTTCGTGGTCCTCGAACCGGACCTGGACGTCGCTGGCCGTCACGCCCGGGGCGTCGAAGACCGCGAGGTAGGCGTCCTCGCTCTCGAGGAGGTCGACCGGGAGCGGCCGGGTCTCCTGGGCACGCCCGACCGCGCGACCGACTGTCTCGACGACCGTGTTCCCGATGGATTCGCCGAGTTCGCGTATCATAGCTCGATGGCTTCCAGCGACTCCGTCTCCTGGCAGTACGGGCAGACGAAGTCGGCCACACCCACGTCGTCAGGCATATCGTAGGTGTAGTGGAGTTCGAACATGTCCATTTCGCAATCGCCATCGTTGCACACGACTTCGAGGGTGGCTGGCATACTAGTTTGTAGGAACGGGGCACGTATCAAAGTCGCGGCTCCGGTGTTACCACCGGAGGCAGGGGCCGAGCAGACACGCTCTTTTGCCTCGAGACGGTAGAGCGGCCAATGACCGACCCAGCCGACATCGACGCCACCATCGTGGACGGCTACGTCGACGAACCGGCCCACTTCGGCGTCCCTCCCTACATCTCCACCTACCCCCGGTACGTCGCGGGCGCACTCGTCGACGCCGGGCTCGACCGCGAGAGTGTCACTTACCACACCATCGACGAACTCCGCGAGAACCCCCACCGGTGGCGCGATGTCGAGGAGGCAGATCTCCTGGTCTACGTCGGCGGCATGACTGTCCCCGGCAAGTACGTCGGTGGAACGCCAGCCGAACCCGACGAGGTCCGCAAGGTCGCCTGGACGGCCGACGGCGTCTCGGTGATGGGTGGACCGGTCCGCTTCGGCGTCGGCGAGAAAAACGAGGGAGCGACGGAGACTGAACGGGACGACCTGGACTTCGACTTCCTGGCGATGGCCGATATCGAGGCCGCAGTCCACGACCTAGTCGAGAGCGGGCTGGAGGGGTTCAACGACCGCTACCGCGACGTCGAGGAGGTTACCCGGTGGGCGCAGGCCGGCGCGTACGTCATCGAACAACACCCGAACCACCCCGACTACCTGATCTGCGAGCTCGAGACGTCGCGGGGGTGTCCATACCGGTGTTCGTTCTGTACGGAGCCGCTGTACGGCGACCCGGACTTCCGTCCGCCGGAGAGCGTGGTCGGCGAGGTTGACGCCCTCTCCGGCCGCGGGGCGCGGCACTTCCGGCTGGGCCGGCAGGCCGACATCCTCGCTTACGGCGGTGACGGCGAGGCGCCGAACCCCGACGCACTCCGCGACCTCTATCGTGGGATCCGCGAGGTCGCGCCCGGCCTGGAGACGTTGCACCTCGACAACATGAACCCCATCACGATCGCCAAGTGGCCCGAGAAGGCCCGCGAGGGGATCCGGGTCATCGCCGAGCACAACACGCCCGGCGACACCGCGGCCTTCGGGCTGGAGTCGGCGGACCCGGTTGTCCAGGAGCAAAACCAGTTGAACGTCACTGCCGACGAGTGCTTCGAGGCCGTCCGCGTCGTCAACGAAGTGGCTGGGTGGCGGCCGGGAGGCCCGGGGGACCCGAGAGCCTCCGACAGCGCGAGCGGCGCCAGCCGCGAGTCGGGAGCCCCAGGGGACCCGCGCGCCGGTACCCGTACCGGCGACCGGCAGCCCCGCCTGCCGAAACTCCTGCCGGGGATCAACCTCGTCCACGGGTTACAGGGCGAGCGTGCGGAAACCTTCGAGCACAACAAGCGGTTCCTCCAGCGGGTGTACGACGCCGGCCTGATGCTGCGGCGGATCAACATCCGCCAGGTGATGGCCTTCGAAGGGACCGACATGGCCGAGACCGGCGCGGAGATCGCCCACGACCACAAGGAACGCTTCAAGCAGTACAAACAGGAAGTCCGTGAGGAGATAGACAACCCGATGCTCCAGCGCGTGGCGCCGGCGGGCACAGTCCTCGAAGACGTCCACCTCGAGTACCACCAAGACGGCAAGACGTTCGGCCGGCAACTCGGCACCTACGCCCTGCTGGTGGCCATCCCGGGCGAGCACGAACTCGGGCGGACGGTCGACGTGGCCGTCACCGACCACGGCTACCGCTCGGTCTCGGGGGTTCCCTACCCGCTCGACGTCAACGCCGCCTCGATGGACGAACTGACCGCCATCCCGGGGGTCGGTCGGCAGACCGCGGGCAACATCGTGGTCGACCGGCCCTACGAGTCCGTCACTGAGGTGGATACCGGGGCAGACCTCCGGCAGTTCGTGACGGCCGGGGCGTCCGGCCGGGCCGACTGAGCCCGCCGACAGTCGACCACAGTAGTCGACGAACGGTTCGACGCATTTCTACCGACGGCCCGGTGAACAGTCGCCGACAGCAGTCGAATCGGTGGGTTCGAAGTGCGAGGAGTTGGCTCTGCTGGAACCCCGGGGTTGGTGGTAGGGTTCATCAGGTTTCTCCGAGTACGGGGAGGCTCA
>CAZOWU010000008.1:0-21814 GCA_964583735.1 uncultured Halobacteriales archaeon
CCGAACTCCACCTCCTCGAGAGGCGTCTCGAAGGCGTTCATCGGGACCCACGCGTTCTCCTGGTGGGTCTCGTGGGCCCGCTGTTGCTCGTCCTCCGGGACCCGGTCGACCGTCCCCCTGACGACCACGCTCTGCCACGACGGTGGCGTGACCTCGTAGGCGACGACGGCGGCCCGCTCGGTCTCCCGGATAGCCGCCATCTTCTCGCTGTCCCCGCTCCACCCGAACTGGAAGTACAGCGTCCGGTCGCCGTCGTAGCCGAACGAGACCGGGAGCGCAACGGCCTCACCGTCCCTGGCGAGCGACAGCACCCCGTACCCGGTCCGCTCGAGGAAGTCGGCCACCTCACTCCCGGAGAGCGCGAGTTCCGCCCGGCCGACGAGCGTTTCGAGGTAGTCGTCTTTGTTTCCCATCGGTTGGATGTGGCCACCCGGCCAGTAAAAACGCGGCGGCGACCCACCACGGAAGCCGGAGAGTGGCTCCGAAATTATCATTGTGGAGGGCCGGGAACGAGGGAGAACACATGGGCTACGATAGCACGTATGACGCGGTGGAGGACCTCCACGACCCCGAGGCCGCCTGGGACGAGGTCGTCACCGAGGGCGACCGCGAGTCGCTGAACGTCGCACAGGAGTCGGTCGGCCGGCACGCGAACTCCCGGGAGACGGCGGTCCGGATCGCGGATTTCGAGACCGGAGAGACGGTCTCGTACTCGTTTGCGGCGCTCAACGACGCTGCCAACCGGGTCGGGAACTACCTCGCGGAGCACACCGCCCGGGCCGACCGGGTCGCCGCCATGCTCCCGCCGCGGATCGAGCTGTACGCGGCCATCTTCGGGACGGTCGCGGCCGGACGGATCTACGTCCCGCTCACCCCGCTGTTCGGCCCCGAGGCACTCTCCTACCGGCTGGCCGACTCCGAGACGTCCGTCCTGTTTCTCGCCCGGGAGTACGCCGACGCGATACCCGACGGGGCGTTTCCCGACCTCGAGCGGGTCGTGCTCGTCGACGGTCCCGGGTCCGGCTCGTCCGGGACCGAAGGGCTCGACGGCGAATTCGCCGTCGACGGGTACGAGCGTGTGCGCGCCTGCGGGACCGACTTCGAGGCAGCCGACACCCACCCGGACGACATCTACACGCTGAAGTACACGTCGGGGACGACCGGCCAGCCCAAAGGCGTCCCGACACGACACAGGCGGATCGTCCACGGAAGCGGCTACAACGACTACGTCGTCGACCTGCGCCCCGACGACACCTACTTTGTTGCGGCGTCGCCGGCGTGGTCCTACGGCCTCGGTGCGACGATGTCCGTCGGCGTCCGCGACACCGGGATCGCGACCTACCGCGGCTCGTTCGACCCTGTCAGCTTCCTCGAGACCCTCGAGGAGTTCGAGGTGACGAACCTCATGTGCCCCCCGACGGCGCTCCGGCAGGTGCGGGGGGCAGACGTCGACCCCCGCGAGTACGACACCGATATTCGCGTGCTCGTCTCGGCCGGCGAGGCTCTCGACGAGGAGTCCGTCGAGTGGTGTGACGACGTGTTCGGGACGAAGCCACTCGACGCCTACGGCCAGACCGAGGCGGGAATGTTGCTGTGTAACTACTCCTTCGAGGACTGGGATATCAAGCCGGGAAGCGCCGGGAAGCCGCTACCGGGGATGCGCGTCACCCTGCTGGACGAGGCCGGCAACGAGGTCGACGACGGCGACATCGGGGAGATCTGCGTCCGGCGCAGCGACGTCTCGGCGGGGACGACACGGGTCTACTGGGGCAACCCCGACGAGACCGTCCGCACCTACCAGGGGCAGTGGTACCGCACCGGCGACCTCGCCCGCAGGGACGAGGACGGCTACTACTGGTACGTCAGCCGGAAAGACGAGGTCATCATCTCGGCCGGCTACCGGATCGGCCCCGAGGAGGTCCAGGAGGCGCTGGTCAAACACGACGCGGTCGCGGAGGCCGGCGTCGTGGGTGTCCCCGACGAGACCCGCGGCGAGGTCGTGAAGGCGTACGTCACGGTGACGGAATCCGCGACGCCCGGCGGGACACTCGCAGACGACATCCGGGAGTTCGCCAGGACAGAGCTGTCCAAACACGAGTACCCCCGTGAGGTCGAATTCCTCGACGAACTGCCAAAGACCTCCAGCGGGAAGATCAAGCGGCGGGAACTCGAGTCCGCCTGATAGTGATTGCTGTGATTATTTTCGGCATCCTGTGAGAATATCGGTGTTTTGAGAGGCGACTCGGCCGGTCTGTGACCGCCCGGCGGTAACGAGTCACAGCAATCACTATGAGGGGGCCAAGGGCACAACTTGGCCGGGCCGGTTCGGCCAGGGTCGTGGCTGTTGTCGGGAGATCTACCACAAAAAATACTTATTAGCCGCCTGTGTGCTGGTGACACATGTCGAAGACCAAGTTAGGTGAGGGCATCGCAGTGATCGACATCGACTCCACGGTCGGAGGGACAGTCAACCACGTAGAGAACCCCCGGGAGGTGATCGACCTGACGAGCGAGGACCTCTCGGACAGGATCGGCTGCGTCCGTGCGGGCACGAGTGCCTTCGCCTCGCCGCTGCTGGCCAACGGGGTCGGTGGGCTGATCACGATGGAGGGGGCCCCACAGAGCCACCTCGGGATCGTCTCGCGCGAGTACAACATCCCGTGTATCATGAGTCTCGAGCCGGCGGAGGGGCTGGTCGACAGC
Source organism: uncultured Halobacteriales archaeon (assembly GCA_964583735.1). GTDB lineage: Archaea > Halobacteriota > Halobacteria > Halobacteriales > Haloarculaceae > Salinirussus. The sequence continues at coordinate 2,704 of CAZOWU010000008.1, forward strand.
GAGCCGGACACGGACGCGTTCTTCGAGGAGTGGGGCCAGGTGCTGGACGGGCGGACAGTCGCATTCGAGACGGAGGCGGCGGAGGGCCGGATCAAAGGCGAGGTGTTCGAGGTATGACCGACGTCGTCGAGCACGTCCAGGACCACGAAGACGAGTTCGCGGACTACGGATACCTCCAGCAGTTCGCGTCCGACGCTGATGGGCTCCAGATCAACACGGAGATCCCCTACAGCCGGATGCAGGAGGTCTACGACGGCGATATGGTCTGGGGCGGCATCGCCGGCGAGCGGCAGATGCGGGCGTATCTCGACACCGGCCTGCTCGACGGGAACGTCACCCGCGAGCACTTCGAGCGGGGGTTCACGACCGAGGAGTTCAACGACTTGATCAACTACTACGCCTGGAACACCTACGACCTGCTCGCGCTCCGGGCGACGGAAGGGGAGTCGGAGATCATCCCGCGCCAGGAATACGAGTTCCTCTCGACGACCTACGCCATCCAGCGGTGGCCGGAGTTTCTGAAACTCATCGTGGACAAGATCGGCCTCGAGGGCCTCATGGACGTCGCACACAAGGGCCGGGAAGAGCTGGGGGCCGCGGACTACAACAGCATCGGCTGGAGCATCTTCGTCCCGTCGGGCTTTGGCTGCATCGGGCTCGAGGACCTCGGGCTGGTGGACGCCGACGACCCGGTCCACGTCGACAAGAAGAAGACGGCCTACACCACCGCGGCCGCGCTCTGTTATGCCTCGCGTGGCGAGGACGGCTACCTCCTGCCGAGCCAGAACCGCTACGTCGCACAGGCCAAAAGCGACGACGTCGTCGAGTTCATCACCGACCACCTCTCCGAGTTCGAGTCCGGAGACCGGGCCCAGTTGCGACAGGCGATGGCCGCCGCCGAGCTGTTCTCGTTCCTGTTGCACTACGACAACCGGGTGGGTCAGGCCGACCACGGCCCGTACTTCGTCGAGGACGGCAAGCCGATGGTGGTCCGGGAGGTCGGGCTCAGCCGCCCGTATCTGCCCTGGAACGACATCGCCGAGAGCCGCGACCTCCCCTACTCGCTGGTCGTGGCGATGGTCATCGAACCGGACGACCTCGGGCTCCAGGAGATCCGCGTCCCACTGACGGCGTTCACGCACCCCTCGGACTACATGGAGTCAGTCGAGCAGGCTGCCGTCTTCATCCGGCGGGAGCCGGAGGGGGTCGAGCCGCTACCGCTGTCGGAACTGGAGCGGCCGACCATGGACGACCTGGTGGACCTCTCGGCGCGGGCGAACGAGGCCGTCACCGAGTGGTACGAGCGCGCCACGCGGCTCTCCCGGCGCGAGAAGATCATGAACGGGGCGATGACCTACTACGCCGGCATGATCGTGCCGCTGTTGCGCGCGACGGGCACGTTCGAACTCGCCCGCGACGAGCTCGACCTGTTCGAGCTGCCGCCGATGACCTCGGAGTTCTACTACCGGATGCACGGCGGTGTCGCCAAAGAACAGATGCCCAACCAGATCATGTTCGGGCACGGGTGGTCGGAGATCCCCGACGAGACGGCCTCGGAGTCGGGGTACGCCGACTATCTCGCCGAGGCCGGGGAGATGAACTGGACGAGTGACCTGTCGGGTCTCAGTCCGGTGCCCGAGCCATGGGCCGGGAAGACCGACGGACACAATCTGCTCGACGTCGGGCTGCCCTACGAGGGCGAGATGAGCCCACGGGAGTTCGCCGACTTCGTGGCGGACCGCTGACCGGGGCGGAACAGCCCGGGGGAGAACCCTGCTCCCCCGCTCGCGGCCCCGTCTCACGTCAGGTACAGCTTTAATTGCGGGGGCGCCGTAGCTGGCGCCCACGGATGTCAGAGACAGCCGCACACGAGGCGCTCCGGAACCGGTACCGGCCGCTGGTCGGCGGCGAGACGGTCGCCGGACACGGCGAGCCCTACACCAGCAGGAACCCGGCGACGGAGGAGCCCCTCGTCGAGGTCGAGATGGGCGACGAGTCGGATGTCGACCGTGCCGTGGCCGACGCCGCGGCCGCGTTCGGCGACTGGTGGCGACAGAAGCCACAGAATCGGGGGCGAGTCCTCTCCGACCTGGCGGGGCTGGTCCGCGAGCACAGCGACCGGCTCGCGCGGCTGGGGACACTCGACAACGGGAAGCCGGTCTCGCAGGCCGAATCCGAGGTCGAGGGGTGTGCCCGGTACTTCGAGTACTACGCCGGGCTGGCCGACAAGGTTCAGGGGGAGTCGATCCCGCTCGGCCCGGACCACGTCGACTTCACGGTACGCGAGCCGCTCGGGGTGACAGCACACATCGTCCCCTGGAACTATCCGGTCGACCTCTTCGCCCGGAGCGTGGCCCCGGCGCTCGCGACCGGGAACGCGGCGGTGGTAAAGCCCGCGGAGTACACGTCGGTCACCGCACTCGAGGTCGGCGAACTCGCGCTGGAGGCCGGCCTCCCGCCTGGCGTGCTGAACATCGTCCCCGGATACGGGTCGGGTGCCGGCGCGGCGCTTGCTGGCCACCCGGACATCGACGGCGTGAGCTTCACTGGCTCGGTCGGGACGGGCCGGGCGGTCGCCAAGCAGGCCGTCGACAACATCAATCCCGTCCACCTGGAGCTCGGGGGCAAGAGCCCGAGCGTCGTCTTCCCGGACGCGGACCTCGAGAACGCCATCAGCAACACGGTCGCCGGGGTGTTTGTCGCCACGACCGGACAGATCTGTCTCGCGTCGTCCCGACTCCTGCTCCACGAAGATATCTACGAGGAGGCGCTCGACCACCTGGTCGCGGCGACCGAGGGGCTGTCGGTCGGCCCCGGCATGGAAGACCCGGACGTCGGCCCGCTGGTCTCGGAGGCGCAGTTCGAGAAGGTGAAGCGGTATCTCGAGGCCGGGAAGGCGGAGGCCGGCGCCCCACTCGTGGGCGGCGAGGCGCTGGACCGCCCGGGGTATTTCGTCGAGCCGACTGTCTTCGAGGTCGACGACCGGGACGCCAGGGTCGCCCAGGAAGAGATATTCGGGCCGGTGCTGTCGGTGCTGTCGTTCGCCGACGAGGAGGAAGCCATCGAACTCGCAAACGACGTCGACTACGGGCTCGTCGCCGGGGTGTTCACCAGCGACATCGGGCGGGCCCACCGGTTCGCGCGGGACGTGAAGGCCGGACAGATATACATCAACGAGTGGGCTGCGGGCGGCAAGGGGTCACCCTTTGGCGGCTACAAGCAGAGCGGTTTCGGACGGGACAAAGGGCTGGAGGGGCTGGGGAACTACACGCAGGTCAAGACCATCAGCGCGAACATCACGGTCTGAGCGGCGCTGTCGAGCGCGGGAGGTATGTCAGATTTTCTGAACGTGTCGGCCGGACGCTGCTGGTCGCGCTGGCCGGCTGGGTGGCGCAGGCGGTGACGGCACCGGGAAGGGAAGGACCACGCCCGACGGCAGGGGCGTCCGGACGGTGTGTCTGCGCTATCAGAAGTTCAATTGAACGAACGATTTACACGTACAGAGTTGGAGATAGATCGTATGTTACCGCTCGGACCCGGACCGCTACGCGTGGGCGTCCTCGGGGGAGGGTCCGTCGAGCCGACGCTCTCCGACACGAACGGCGTCGACCGGCCACTCGCTGTCGAGCCGGTCGAGTCGGGCGCGGTCGTGGACCAGCAGGACCCGTCGCTGCACTGTGTGGTCGTCGAAGACTCGTCCGGTGTCGACTGCACCGACGTCGTCGAGGAGTGTGCGCAAAAACGCCCGGAGCTGCCGGTGGTCGCGCTCACCAACGGCGCGGACCACGGGGCTATCGATGTACTCGAGGCGGGCGCAGACGAGACGCTTCCGGCAACGGTCACCGAAACGGCACCACAGCTACTCGTCGAGCGGGTCGTCTCGACAGTCGAGCGCGAGCGCGCCCGGGATGGCCTGCAGGAACTCTACGACAGAGTCGCGGGCGGGGTGACGCTGCACGACCCCGAGACCGGCGAGGTGCGCCACGCCAACCGCCAGGCCTGCGAGGCGCTCGGCTACACCCGCGAGGAGCTCAGGTCGCTGTCGCTGGGGGAGGTCACCGGCGACGTGCCGGGGTACGGCGCCGAACGTGCGCGAGAGGTCATCAGCGAGGCCGCCGGCCAGGAGGAGGCGGTAACCCTCGAGTGGCCCTTCGAGAAGGCCGACGGGACGGTTCGCTGGACCGACTCCCGGCTCGAGGCGACGGCGTTTGGCCCCCAGGAGTTAGTGGTGTGGTCCGCGACGGACGTGACCCAGCGCCGACAGCTCGAGCGGACCTACCGCGATGTGTTCGAGAGTGTCTCCGACGGGCTGGTGGTCCACGACCCCGAGACCGGCGCGATACGCGACGCAAACGACCGGTTCTGTGAGCTGACCGGCTACGACCGCGATGAGCTCGTCGGAGAGCCGGTCGATATCGTCACCGGCCCGGACCACGCCTACGAACGGTCCATGGACCGCATCGCGGCTGCCAGGGAGGAGGGGCCACAGCTGTTCGAGTGGCGCGGTCAGCGAAAGAGCGGCGAGACGTTCCCGGTCGAAGTCCACCTGACCGTCGTCGAGATCCGCGGCGAGGAGCGCGTGCTCGCGAGCGTCCGGGACATCACCGAGCGGCGGGAACGCGAGAAACGACTCGAGGAGCGCCGCCGGCTGTACAGCACGCTCGTCGAGCAGAGTCCCAACGGCGTGATGATCGTCCAGAACGAGACGGTCCAGTTCGTCAACCCCCAGGTGGAACGCCTGGCCGGTCGGGCGGAGGACGAACTGCTCGGGGAGCCCTTTTATGAGGTGATGGCCGAGGAGTACCGCGACCTGGTCAAAGAGCGGTACGAGCGGCGGACCAGCGGCGACCGGCCGCCACAGAACTACGAAGTCGAAATCGAGCGAAGCGACGGGGAGCAGCGCATCATCGACCTGCACGTCTCACGGATCCGGTACCAGGGCGAGCCGGCGACGCTGGCGACGTTCGACGACGTCACCGAGCGGCGGCGCCAGGAGAGGCAACTGCGCGAAAGCGAGCGGCGCTTCCAGCTCATCGCCGACCACATCGACGAGATCATCTACGTCGCGACTGGCGACTTCTCGGAGATCCTGTACATCAACCAGGCGTACGAGGAGGTCTACGGCCGGCCGGTCGAGGAACTCGACGAGAACCCCACCTCGTTCGTCGAGGCCGCCCACCCCGAGGACCGGAGCCGGTACGAGGCCGACGTCGAGCGGCTGCGCGCCGACGTCGAGAGCGGTGAGCCCCGGGACGCCTACGAGGGGGAGTACCGGATCCGGCGGGACGGCGAGACCCGGTGGGTCGCCGTCACCCGCTTTCCCGTCGCGGGCGAGGACGGCACCGTCGACCGCATCGTCGGCCGGGTACAGGATATCACCGAGCGCAAGCGCCGCGAACAGGAGTACGAGCAGGTCTTCAACGGTGTCCAGGACGCCATCGTCGTCCACGACCCGGAGACGGGGGAGATGGTCGACGTCAACGACACGTTCTGTGACCTCCTCGGCTACGACCGCGAGACGGTCCTCGAACTCGGGACGCCGGGGTTCAGCGTCACCGAGGAGGGGTACACCTGGGACCGTGCAGAGGAGATCATCGACGAGGTGATGGAGGAAGGCCAGGTCGGCCCCTTCGAGTGGAAAGTCGAGACCGCAGACGGCGACCACCGGGTGCTCGAGGTCGTGGCGACGACCGCCGAGATCGGGGGGGAGCAGCGCCACGTATCGATCAACCGGGACGTCACCGAGCGCAAGCGCCGCGAACGCGAGTACGAGGAGGTCTTCAACAGCGTCAACGACGCCATCGCGGTGTTCGACCCCGAAACCGGCGAGATGGTCGACGTCAACGACACCTACCACGAGATGCTCGGCTACGACGACCTCGAGACGATCCGGGAACTCGGTATCGAGGGCCTCAGCGTGAACGAAGAGGGGTACACCGGGGAGCAGGGGAAGGCACTCATCCGGGAGGTCGCCGAAACCGGCGACTCCACGACCGTCGAGTGGCGGGCGGAGACGCGGGCTGGCGAACGGCTCTGGCTGGAGGCGACGCTGGCACCCGGAACAGTCGGCGGAGAGGACCGCGTGCTGTCGATCCAGCGCGACATCACCGCCCGCAAGCGCCGCGAACAGGAGTACGAGCAGGTCTTCAACGGCGTCACCGACGGAATCGTCGTGTTCGACCCCGAGGCCGGCGAACTGACCGAGGTCAACGACACGTATCTCGAGATGACCGGCTACGACGACCTCGAGACGATCCGGGAGGTGGGTGCCGAGGGACTGAGCGCCGACGGGCCGGAGTTCACCGCGGAGCGCGTCGATTCGATCGTCGAACAGGTCGCAGAGACCGGCGAGACCGAGACCGTCGAGTGGGAAGTCGAGCGTGCCGACGGCGAACATCGTGTCTTCGAGGCGAACGCCACGACGGCGACGATCGGTGGGGAGAAGCGTGTCCTCTCGCTCAACCGGGACGTGACCGAGCGCAAGCGCCGCGAACAGGAGTACGAGCAGATCTTCAACAGCGTCAACGACGCCATCGCGGTGTTCGACCCCGACACCGGCGAGATCACCGACGTCAACGACACCTACCACGAGATGCTCGGCTACGACGACCTCGAGACGGTCCGGGAACTCGGTATCGAGGGCCTCAGCGCGAGCGACGAGGGCTACACCGGCTACCGGGGGCAGAGACTGGTCGGCGAGGTCGCCGAAACCGGCGACCCCACGACCGTCGAGTGGCAAGCGGAAACACGGGACGGCGAGCGACTCTGGCTGGAGGTCACGCTCGCGCCGGGCGAGATCGGCGGCGAAAAGCGCGTGCTGTCGATCCAGCGCGACGTCACCGAGCGCAAGCGCCGCGAACAGGAGTACGAACAGGTCTTCAACGGCGTCACCGACGGGATCGCCGTCCACGACCCGGAGACAGTCGACGAGGGGGCGATCGTCGATATCAACGAGACGATGTGCGAACTGACGGGGTACGACCGCGAGACGCTGCTCGAGGAGGGGGGCGGTCTGGTCGACGTCCCCGGCGAGGGCTACTCCAGCCAGCGGGCCAGCGAGACCATCCGTGAGGTGATGGCCACCGGCGAGGCGGAGACCTTCGAGTGGCTGATCGAGCGAAAGGACGGGCAGCGCCGCTGGCTCGAGGTGAAGGCGACGCCGGCCCGGCTGAACGGGGAGCGGCGCTGTCTGTCGCTGATGCGGGACGTGACCGACCAGCGCCGCACCGAGCGCCGCCTCGAGGAGATCCTCGACCGGATCGACGAGGCGATCTTCATGACGCGCGCCGAGGAGGTCGTCGGCCCCTCGCAGGCGCCGGACTACGTGAGTTCCGGCTACGAGGAGGTCTGGGGCCAGTCCATCGAGACGATCCGCGAGACCTACGAGGACGGGTTCTTCGACACGCTCCACCCCGACGACGAGGCCGCGTACCGGGCGGTCGTCGAGGAGGTCGTCGAGGACATCGAAGACGGGACCGCGGCCGACAGGTACTCCCACGAGTACCGCATCGAGCGACCGGACGGCGAACTCCGGTGGGTACACTCCGACTACTATCCGACCGAGTGGGAGACCGGCAGTCACCGGCTCGTGATCGTCAGCCGCGACGTCACCGAACGAAAGGCCCGCGAGCGCCGGGTCGCCTCCTTCGACGACGCGACCGAGGACCTCGCGACGGCGGACACGCCAGCGGAGGCGACCCGTACGGCCGTCGACGCCGCCACGGAGACGCTCGACCTCCCGGCCGTCGGCGCCTTCCTCTACGACGACGACGAGGGCGTACTCCGGCCGGCGATAACCGCCGGGCCGCTCCCGACGGCAGTGGCCGAGCCCGTCGGTCCGGGCGACGGGCCGCTCTGGGAGGGCTTTGCGACCGGCACCATCGTCGCCCCGGACGGGGGGGACAGCACGCCGGGGTTCGTGGGCGACGAGAGGACGGAGGTGCCGGCCGAGCTATCGGACCTGGCGGGGTGGCGGGCGCTCGCGCTGGGGAACCACGGCGTCCTGCTGGTCGGGTCACCCGACAGGGCGCTCGGCTCGGAGACGATCCAGGCGGCCCACGTCCTCGCCGCGACGCTCGAGGCCGCCCTCAATCACCTCGAGGGCCAGCAGCGCCTCGAGGCCCAGCAGGAACAGCTCCGGACACAGACCGAGCGGGCCGAGCGTCTCGACCGGATCGCCCGCCTCACCCAGCAGGTCGAGGCCGCGATCACGGACGCGTCCAGCCCGGGAGAGGTCGAGCGGGCAGTCTGCCGGCGCCTGGCCGGGTCGGGCCCGTACGACGTGGCGTGGGTCGGCGGGGTGGAGGTTGGAACCGACCGCCTCGCCGCCCGCGCGGTCGTCGGCGCACCCGACCAGTACGTGGGTGCGTTCGACCTGGCGACGGAGGGGGCGGCAGACCCCCACCCCGCGGTCACGGCCTGGCGGACCGACGAGCTGCAGGTCGCGGACTCGCTGGTCGACAGCGGGCCGGCCGGCAGCTGGCGGCGCCAGGCTCTCGCGGAGGGGCACCAGTCGCTGTGTGCGGTCCCGCTGAGCTACGACGGGGTCACACACGGCGTGTTGACCGTCGGGAGCGAGTCACCCAACGTCTTCGGCGACCGCGAGTGCGACGTGCTCGCCCAGCTGGGTACCTCGATCGCGAACGCGCTGGCGGCGGTCGAGCGCCGCCGGGCGCTGGAGTCCGACGAGACGGTCGAACTGGAGTTCCAGGGAAGCGGCGAGGCACTGCCGTTCGCCCGGGCGGCGGCGGCAGCCGACTGCCGGGTCAGGCTCGAGCGGACCGCGAGCCGGCAGGACGGTCCCGTCAGCGTCTACTTCAGCTTCGAGGGCGACGTGCCCGAGGACACCCCGGCAGTCGCGCGCCGGGAGTTGCCGGGGAGCGTCGAGGTTGTGGCCGAGGAGCCCTCCTCGACGCTGGTGGAGGTCCGCACGGACGACTGGTTCGGCGCGCCCCTCGCCGAGTACGGGGGCGTGCTGCGGGAGGCGGCGGCCGAGTCCGGCGAGACGACCGTCACCGTAGAGGTGCCGACGGAGGCAGACGTCCGGTCGTTCGTCGAGCGGCTGCAGTCGGTCGCTCCGTCGCTCGAACTCGTCGCCAGACGCCAGCACAGCCGACAGGAGCGAACCCCAGCAGAGCTGGGCGACCAGGTCCAGGCGGAACTCACCGACCGGCAGCTAGAGGTGCTCCGGACGGCGCTGTCGGCGGGCTACTTCGAGTGGCCCCGGGAAAACGACGGGAGCGAGGTCGCAACCCGGCTCGACATCACGCAGCCGACGCTGAACAAACACCTTCGCCTCGCCGAGAGGAAGATCTTCACGCTGCTGTTCGACCCGGACGCCGGTCCCGACTGATACGGTCGTGGGTAATGCTTTGCAAGACCACGAAACAGAAGACGGGTTCCGTTGTCTGAAACGTCGATTCTCCCCGAGACTGCTGAAATTGCGTACGCACGAGCGTCTGAGTTACTCGAACCCTTCGCGCTGGAGGCCGGCCACCGGCGCGCCCAGAAGCGGGGCGAGCGCGACGGTCCGGAGCAGCCCGAGCGTGGCGAGACCCGGGTGCGCGCGGTCCGGGACCGGGTACTCGTGGTCCGTCCGGGCGGCCGCTGCCGCCCGCCCGAGCCGCCGGACCCGCCGGGCACGGCGGGCGGCGTAGGCGTCGACCGCGTCGACGGTCGACCGCGGCCCGTGGGTCAGTTGCGAGACGAACACCAGCGCGTCCTCGATACCGGCAGACACCCGGACTCCGCTGGCAGGTGGGAACGGACAGGCCGCCCCGCCACAGAAGGCGACGCGGTCACCCCCCCACCACGTCCGGGCCGGGTCCGCGGGCAGCGAGGACACGTGCTGGACACTCGCCGGCTCGGCACCGGAGAGGTCGGGCACGCGGCTCGGTGCGTCGGACAGCGTCTCCCGGACCGCCTCGGTCAGCGTCGCCGGCGTGCTGTGGTCGGCGGTCGTGACCCGGAGCACGTCTCCCGGCCCGTCCGGGCGCGGCAAGGACTGCACCAGCGTACCTGGCTGCCAGCCCTCGCGGATGCGGGCCCGGGCCGGGGTTGCTGTCGCCTCCGGAGCGGTGTCGGCCGTGACGGGCACCTCGTACTGTGTCAGGGTGGTGAACTCCCCGCCCCGTCCGTCGGTGCCGAGGGCGGCCTGCCCCCCGTCGGGCCGGAGCGGGCCGTTCCACCTGCTCGCGTCCACGGCCACGTCGAACCACTCCCGGACGCCGTCGTCGAACGCGACCACCAGCCCCCCCTCGCGGTGTGAGAGCGAGTCGACAGGCCGGTCGCGCCCCCGTTTCGCGTCGGGGAGCCGGGCCTCGAGGCGCTGACGGAGGCGCGCCGTTCGGACGACCGCCGGCAGGACGGACGCTGTGTCAGCTTCCCGGGAGAGGGAAGTCCCGCCCTGCTGGGTGGTGGCCTGGACGTCGACGCCGTCGATGTCGACGCCACAGTCGAGAGCCGGCACGTCGACGCCGACGGCGTCGAGAAGCCGGAGGACTGGCGGCCAGAGATACGCCAGCCGGGACGCGGCCGTCGTCTCGGGTCCCGTCACGAGCACCGGGTCGTAGCCCGCACGGTTCAGCAGGTGCGTGAGGGTGACTCCGGCGACGGTGTCGCCGACGACGAGCACCTGTCTGTCCGTCTTCCGCGTGATGAGGCCGTCGTCCGGCACCCAGTCTGGTGCCAGCGCGGAGCGGGCGGGCTGGTCGGCCGGTGGCGCAGCCGAGCCGTCCCTGGAGCTGTCGAGCCGTGCCGGCTCCGGATTCCGGTGCGGCGCTGTCGTCTCCCGGTCACGCGACGGGGACGGGCGAGTCTGCTGCATCTATCCTCACGGTTGGGCACCGTCCCACCTAAGAGGGCGTTGCGTGTTTCACCGGGAGACACAGTACTCCACTCCCTGAAAACTGACCGGGCCGCGTGGAGCCGGAAGCGCCCGTTGCAGGGGGCGGGACAATATAGCTAGCCGTGTGCGCGGGGTGGAGGCAACGTCAGTTGCCGGCACGCTCTGGAGGGAAGGGACCAACGGTGGAGGTATGAGCGAGGCAATCGGGCTCGAACGACCCACGCAGTCGAGAACCGGCAGGCAGAACACGAAAGACGAACAAGCAGAGCGCACACAGCCGGACGTGTCGCCGGCCGAGTTGCTCGAGTTGCTCGATGCCGAGTACACACAGGAGATCCTCAAGGCGGTCGGCCGGGAAGCGATGTCCGCGCGGGAACTCGCCGGGCAGTGTGGCGCGTCCCGGCCCACGGTCTACCGGCGGCTGAACAGCCTCCAGGAGGCGGGGCTGGTCGACACGGAGATGGAGTACGACGCAGACGGCCACCACCGTGCAGTCTTCGAGGCGACTCTCGAGGCCGTCTCGGTCGACGTGACCGGGGACGGCCTGTCGATGACCGTCACGACGAGCACCGCCGACGAGCCGTCGACCCGTGCGGAACGGCGCAGGTCGCGATACTGAGCGCAGGGTGTCCTCGAGCCGACGCTGGCTCGGGTGTTGGAACCGGCCGGCAGCTCCCTTCTCGTTTTTCAAGCGGTGGCTGTGCCGCGGGCAGTGACAGCCCCGCAGTGCCGGCCGCTCGGGGGGACACAATACAGCTAGCCCGGCACGGGAGGCGGGGGCGACTGACATAGACGGTAGCTTCCAGGGGTGGGAGGGGCAATGAAAACGTACGATGTCAGAGAGCGCAGACGCCCAGTACGCCGCGACGGACCCGGGCCGGACAGACGACGCGACTGCGTCACCGGAGACGCTGATCGCCCTCCTCAGCGACGAGTACGCCCGGGCGTTTCTCGGAGCCATCAGGACCGAAGCGAAGTCCGCGCGGGAACTCGCGGAGGAGTGTGGCACCTCCCGGTCGACGGTCTACCGCCGGCTCGACCGGCTCCAGGAGGCCGGGCTGGTCGTCAAGCGACTCGAGTGCGAGCCGAAGGGCCACCACCGCCAGACGTTCGCCGCCGCCGTCGACACGGTCGGAGTCGAACTCGGCGACGGCGGGTTCGAGACCGATATCGAGGCCGGCGACCCGCCGACACCGACCCACGGTTGACTGGAGGTGGCGACAGAACAGTCGCGTGCAGCCGCGGGTGTCGCCGGGACAGGACAGGACAGGACAGGTGGATGACGGTGTCAAAGGCAGGATTGCACCGGCCCGGTCGGTGTCGCCCGCTACTTCCCTTCGAACTCCGGCTCGCGGTCCTCGTTGAACGCGGCGGCGCCCTCCTCGAAGTCCGCGGTGCCCAACAGTTCAGTAAAGAGAGCGCGGTCGTGGGCGACTCCCTCCCGGAGGCCGGACTGGGTCGCCATCTCGGCTGAGTCCTTGAGCGCCTGCAACGAGAGCGGTGCCTGGCCGGCCATGTCCGTGACGAACTCGTCGACAGCCTCGTCGAACTCGTCGTCGGGGTAGACGTCGTGGATGACCTCCGCGTCGCTCATCCGCTCGGGCGGAAAGTGCTCGCCGGTCATGGCGATCTCCTTTGCCAGCCCCGGCCCGGCGAGTTTCGTGATGTACTGCACGGCCCCGGCGCCCGGCAGCAGTCCGAGGTCCACTTCGGGGAGGCCGAACCGGCTGGACTCGCTTGCCAGCCGGAAGTCACAGGCCAGTGAGAGCTCGAACCCGCCGCCCAGGCAGTAGCCGTCGATCTTCGCCACGACCGGCGCGGGGAACTCCCGGACGAACTGGTAGAGGCCAGGGTCGGAACTGGCGCCCGCCGACTCGTCGGAGAAGCCGCTGATGTCCGCACCGGCCGAGAAGGCGCGGTCGCCGGCTCCCTCGATGACGACAACCCGCAGCGCGACCCCGTCGGCACCCTCGTTGTGGGCCTCAAGCTCCTGCATGGCGTCGACCACGTCCGTGCGGATCTGGTCGTTGAGCGCGTTCAGGGCGTCGGGCCGGTCGAGCGTGACCGTGCCGACGCCGCGCTCGCCGTCCCAGTCGACCTGGACGGCCTCGTAGTCGCCCATCTCAGACGCCCCCTTCGCGTCGCGTGGTTCGCTGGCTGTGCCGTCGCGTCTGTAGAGACGGTGACATGGCTCATGCCACCGCCAGCGGCGACATAAAGACACCGGTCACGGCCATTCCGAAATACGTTTGTCCGGGTAACGTGCAATGCGAACGATGGACAGGATCTCGCTGTCGAACACGGCATTCGAGGGGAACAACAACGCGTACCTGCTGCAGAGCAACGGAACCACGGCGATGGTCGACACCGGCGACGCGACCGACGACACCCGCGAGCACTTGGAGGCCGAACTGGCCGAGCGCGGCCTGACGTTCGCTGACATCGACGTCATCTTCCTCACCCACTTCCACGGCGACCACACCGGGCTGGCGGCGACCATCCAGGATGAAAGCGGTGCGACGGTCCACGCCCACGAGGACGACGCCGCGCTGATCGGCCAGGACCCCGAGGCACAGGAGGAGATGGAACAAACGCAACTCGAGTACTTCGAGGAGTGGGACATCCCAGAGGACCAGCAGGCAGTCCTCAAGTCGATCATGCACGCGGAGGGCGACCTGTTCGGCGCCGGCCCCGACGTCGAGCCGTTCGCCGACGGGGACACCTTCCAGGTCGGCGAGTACGAACTGACGGCCCGACACACCCCGGGTCACGCCCTGGGACTGGCGAGCTTCGAGCTGACCGTCAACGGCGAGGATGTCGTCGCCTCGGGCGACGCGCTCCTGCCGGTGTACACCCCGAATGTCGGCGGCGCGGACGTCCGTGTCGAGAGGGCGCTCGGAAAGTACCTCGAGACCCTCCTGGAGTACATCGAGGCAGACTACGACCGCGCCTGGCCGGGCCACCGCGACCCCATCGAGGACCCGGCCGCCCGTGCGGCGACCATCGTCGACCACCACGAGGAGCGGGCTTGGCGAGTACTCGACGTGCTGCGGGAGCAGGGCCCGTCGACGCCCTGGGCGATCAGCGCCGAGTTGTTCGGTGACCTGGAGTCGATCCACATCCTCCACGGGCCGGGTGAGTCCTACGCCCACCTCGAGCACCTGGAGGCCGACGGCTACGTCGAGCGGGAGGGCCAGGAGTACCACATCACCGAGGGCGCCCGCGAGCGGATGGCGGAGGTCGACGACGAGCACTGGCCGCTGGTCGACGAGGACTACGAGTACACCCTCTGAACCTGGGGCCGGGATTACCGGCCTCGGCCGAAGATTCAAGCCCGCGCCGGCTGTCCGCGGGGCATGGAGTATCCGCTCTCGGACGTCCGCGTCGTCGACTGCGGGCAGGTGATCGCCGGCCCGCTGTGTGCCTGCTTCATGGCTGACCTCGGCGCGGAGGTGATCAAGGTCGAGCCGCCTGACGGCGAACTGTTCCGGCCGGCGGACGCGACGGGCGAGGAGTACGACGGCGCCCGCACCATCGACGGCGAGCCCTTCAGCCCCTCCTTCGAACTCTACAATCGCAACAAACGCGGGCTCACGCTCGACCTGAAGCGCGACCGCGGCCGGGAGGTGATGTACGAGCTGCTCGACGACGCCGACGTGTTCGTCCAGAACTGGCCGCCGGGCGTGGCCGACCGACTGGGGCTGGGCTGGGAGACGCTCCGGGAGCGCAACCCGGACCTCGTCTACGCCCACATCACCGGCTACGGCGAGACGGGGCCGCTCGCGGAGTATCCCGGGATGGACACCATCGCCCAGCACATCTCCGGCTTCGCCTCGATGCTGGGCTACGACGACGACCGCCCGCCGATCCGGTCTCAGTCCTCGCTCGCGGACTACATGGCCGCGTTCTCGGCGCTCTCGAGCGCGCTCGCCGCGCTGTACCACCGCGAGGTCCACGACGCTGGCGGCCAGAAGGTCGACGTCTCGCTACTCGAGGCGCTCGTCCACCACGTCGACGGTGCCTTCGAGATCTACAACAACCAGGGGGAGGTCCCCCAGCCCGGCGGCCGCAACGCCTACTCCAGCCCCGACATGCTCTACGGCGCAGCCCGGGCGGCCGACGGGTGGGTGTGTGTGGCCCTGTTGCTCTTTTCCGACCGGGTGTGGGAGGCCTACTGCGACCTGCTCGAGCGGCCGGACCTGCGTGAGACCGAGAAGTACCAGGACCGTGCGGGGCGGATGGACGACGCCGCGAAGCTGAGCGCCATCTTCGAGGACTGGCTCGCCGAGCGCACAATCGGCGAGGCCGTCGACTCGCTCAACGACGCCGGCATCCCCGCCGCCGAACACAACGACATCGGCGAGGCTGCCGAACTCGACCACATGGCGGCCCGCGAGGTGTTCCAGGCCATCGAGCACCCGACCTTCCGGGAACTCACGCTGACCGCCTCGCCGCTGTCGCTGTCGGAAACCGGAGTGAGGGAGCCCGAGCACGCGCCGCGGCTGGGCGCGGACACCCGCGAGGTACTCGCCGACGCCGGCTACGAGGAGGAGGAAGTCGCCGCGCTCGCCGACGACAACCTCGTCTGAACCGTTTCGCGTCGGACCGCCACCCTCTCCGCTGTGGCCATCACTTCCGTGGCAGCCGCGCCGCGCAGTCGCCGCTGATCAGCCGCGTCCCTGCCTCGTTCTCGACGGCGATGTCGGCCTCGACGGTCGCTCCCTCGGACTGCTCGTCGACGGCCGTCACCTCGCCGCTCGCGGTGACGGTGTCGCCGGGCCAGAGCTGTTCCTCGAAGCGGACCCGGAGCCGGGAGACGGTCGCCAGCCCGAACCAGTCGGCGACGAAGTGAGCCGCGTAGCCCGCCGTGAGCATCCCCTGGCCGAAGACGCTCCGGCTCCCCGTCGCGTGGGCGTAGGGCTCGGAGTAGTGGACGGGGTTGAAGTCGCCACTCGCGCCGGCGTACTTCACGAAGTCGGGGCGCTGGACGTCCTCGACGGTGAGTTCGGGGGCCGCGTCCCCGACCGCCACCTCGCCGGCGGTCCGGACCGTCTCGCCAGTCATCGTCGTTCCCTCCTCGGGGTCGAGGTACCGGGTGTGGTCCTCGCGTTCGATCTGTTCGCTGTCGGTGGCCGCGGTCTTTGCGGTCGTCCGGTCGCCGTTCCCGCCGTCACCGCCCGCGTCGTCGTCACCGCCGTCGCCGTCGCTGCCGCCGACGGACTGCTCGGTCTCGATGGCCGTCGAGCGGTCCGTGACGACCAGGTCGCCGTCCTGGTCGTGGTAGGCGGTCTCGTACTCGACGAAGGTCATCGTGCCGCCCCGCCGGCCCTCACGCTGGTAGACTTCGGCGAGCGTCGTCTCGCCGTCCAGCACGTCCCCGGCCACCAGCGGGCGTTCGAACTCGTAGGCCTGCTCGCCGTGGATGACGACGGGTTCGAGGCCGAGGTCGAAGCCGGTCCCCTCGACGCCTGCAGGGCGGTTGTGCGGGAACGCCGAGACGCGGGTGAACGTCAGCGGCGCCGGCACCGCGTCGAAGCCGCGTTCGGCCGCAGCATCCGCGTCGTAGTGGGCGGGGTTGTCGTCCCGGACTGCGCGCGCGAACTCGGCGACCTTCCCGGGCGCGACCCGCAGCCCCTCCACTGTCTGCTTGGAGTCGCCGACCATCGCCTCCAGGTCCGCGAGCGGTTTCGTCGGCATTACACGCGCCTCCCGTGTCGCCGGCCGGTCGTGGTGTGTGTCTGCATCGGTTCGGCGTGCGGGGGAACGGGACAAAAAGCCACCGGGGCCGCCGGGCGTCTTCTCAACTCTCGCCGTTTCGCTCGCGCTCGGCCGCGGCGAGTGTGACCGTCGAGTTCCCGGCGGGTGACTCGTAGACGACGACGGCCCGGTCGACCGCTCCCACCTCGACGGTCAGCGAGTCGCCGGAGGAGAGCGTCCCCGAACCCGGGTCGACCGGCTCGCCGTCTGCGTAGACCGTGACCCGGGCCAGCGGGAGCGGGTCTCCCGTAACGTGCTCGACGGTCACGCGGTCGCCGGACAGCGTCGCCTCCAGCGAGACGAGGGGCGGGTCGGCGCCGCGGCCGGGCTCCTCGACCGGCACGAGCGTCGCCACCTCGACGGCGCGGCCGTCCCGGCGCACCGCCAGCGACTCCGCGTCGTCGAGCAGGCCCTGGACCCCGTTGACCGTGTAGGCGTCCGCAAGTTCCGACGGCGTCGTGGCCGCGTCCTCGGGGACGTAGAGCCAGTACCGCTGGACGAGATTCCCGTCGCTGACGGACTGGCCGGCGCCGACGCGGACGCCGGCGAGGGTTTCGTCGGCGAAGAAGTCAGCCAGAGGCGGCCTGAACGCCGACGTCGCCCCCATCCTGTCGACGGGCGTCGGCGGCCGGGCGGCAACGAACAGCGGCCAGCTCATGGCGTCGGTGTACCGGCGGTAGACGGCTGACTCCTCGTGGAGGCGGGGGCGCTCGCCGCGGGCCGTCGCGAACAGGGTGTCCGCCTCCTCGCGGAACCGCTCCGCCGGCGCCTCGGCGTCGACCGGCTCGTCGCCGCCGACGACGGCACCCCCGCTGACGGCGAGATACGCCCAGACTCCGTCACCCTGCCTGCGGTAGTAGCCGACTCCCTCGCGGGTCGCGTATCGCTCGAAGGCCGTCGGTCCGAGCCGCGACTCCACGTCGCTGCGGGCAAAGGTGCCCAGATAGACGACCTTCGACGACAGGCCGACCACCAGCCCCTCGAGTTCGCCGTACTCGATGCCGACGTAGCCGCCGAACATGGCCCACGAGCTCGCCCCCTCGTAGACGTCGGCCGGCAGCGCCTCGCGGCGCTCGCGCAGGCGGGCGATGTTGTACGCGGCGTCGAACCCCCCGCGTTGCTCCCCGGCTCCCGGGACCCAGTCCCGGTAGGTCGGCTCCGGAATCGACAGCGACGGGAAGGGGGACAGGTCGGCCCGCCGGACCGTACCCCGGTCCTCGCCTGTCGTGGGTCGGGGGGTCGCCGTCGCGTCCGTGCGCGGCTGCGACCCCCCAGCCAGGTTTCCACAGCCGGCGAGGCCGGCCGCGAGCGGGACGGTCGCGGCCAGCAGCCGCCGGCGCGTCGTCCGTGGTCCCATACCCCGTCCGACCGCGGGAGCGTCATAAGCGTAGTGTTGCTATCGGGGCCGGATACGCCGGCGCCGGTCGGAACCTCCCGGCCGCCGGTGAGCCAGACTCAAGTGGGCGCGCGGCCCTGTCCCAACCATGACAACAGCTCACGACCGCGAGGGCGGGTACGACTGTTCGTTCGTCGCGGACCTGCTTCCCAAAGGGCAGGTCTCCTTCGGCGACTCCGCGGCCGAGAATCACGCCGGCGACTGGGGGACGGCCGAGGACGAGGAGGTCCGGCCGGATGTCGTCGTCTTCCCCGAGTCGACCGAGGACGTCTCGAACATCGTCGCGGCCGCCGCCGAGCATGGTGTCCCGGTCACGCCCTACGCTGCCGGGACGGGGCTCAGCGGTGGGGCGACCCCGTCCCAGCGGGGGATCAGCCTCGACACCACCCGGATGGACAGTATTCTCGAGGTCCGGCCCGACGACCTTCAGGTGGACGTCCAGCCCGGTCTGATCGGCCAGGAACTCAACGAACAGCTCGCGAACGACGGGCTGACGCTGCCCTCCCTACCGACCTCGGGTGACATCTCGACCGTCGGCGGGATGCTCTCGACGGACGCAAGCGGGATGAACACCGTCAGGTACGGCAAGGTCGGCGACTGGGTGCTCGAACTCGAGGTAGTGCTCGCGGACGGCTCGGTCGTCGAGGTAGGGAGCAAGGCCGTCAAGTCCTCCAGTGGCTACAACCTCAAGGACCTCTTTGTCGGCAGCGAGGGGACCCTGGGGGTCATCACCCGCGCCACGATGCAACTGGCGGGCATCCCCGAGCAGACGCGCGCGGGCCGGGCGGTCTTCGACTCGCTCGACGACGCCACCGCCGCCGTCCACGACGCCGTCCAGTCGGGAGTGGACGTGGCGGCAATCGAACTGCTCGACGACACCACCGCGAAAGTCGCGAACGCCTACTCCGACACGGACCTGCCGGACAAGCCGCTGGTCTTCTTCGAGTTCCACGCCAACCACGGCATCGAGGAGGAGGTGGAGTTCTTCGAGGCGGTGCTCGAGAGCCACGGCGTCGAGCGCTTCGAGGTCGCCGAAGACGAGGCCGAGATGGACGAGCTCTGGGCGGCCCGCCACGACCTGGCCTACGCCGTCAACGAGTACGACCCCGACC
>CAZOWU010000009.1:0-21022 GCA_964583735.1 uncultured Halobacteriales archaeon
CGTGTCACGCCCGTTCTTGCCGACCGAATATTGAACGAATCGTGACCGGGTGGATAGAGCGGACGTTCGAGACCAGACTGACGCACTCTGTGGATTCCTGCTGGAGGCCATCACGGACGACGACGGGCGCGTCAGGCAGTCGGCCAAACGCGCCCTCAAAGCTGCCTTTCGAACGTACGATTCGCTCGAGGACGAGGAAACCATCGAGGCGCTCGCACACGAATTAGAGCGCATGGCAGACGAGCACTCGGGAACACAGCGAAAGCATCTCCTCGAAGCCAAAGAGGACGCCAAATTCACACTCCACTCTCCGCTCGGACGGATCAGCGAAGGATTCCACGAGGAGTTCGGGGATTCGATACAACCAGACGAGTAGGTCTCGTCCCTCTCTGCAACAACAACGCAATCGGGGCATTCACGCCTAGGGAACTCACTGAACACAGCCTTCTTCGACGGACAGTCGAGGTCGTGCCATCTTCCCGGCAGACCGCTGAGTACTGTTGATCTCGACCCCCGCTGACACCAGCTCACCTCACTCCGACAACTCGATCTGTGGGGAAGAGACAGGAGTTCAGCCGTGGGTTTTCAGCTCGCATCTCCTCTGGGTAAGTGACTGCCACTCGACCGCCCCGCTCGCCTCTACTTTTTTGTTCGGTCCCTGTGAATACTCGGCATGGTACAGCGACTCGACGCCTACCACTTCCACGAGCAGGAGTGGGACAGCTACGACGACCTCAGGGAGGCCTTCGAGTGGGAGGTGCCCGAGCAGTTCAACATGGCCGAGTACGTCTGCGACCGGTGGGCCGAGGAGACGCCGGAGGCGGTCGCACTCTACGCCGAGGAGGCCAGCGGCCGCGAGCGGACGCTGACCTTCGGCGAACTCGGGGAGGACACCGACCGGCTGGCGAACTACCTGGCCGCGCAGGGTGTCGGCCGGGGCGACCGCGTCGGCGTCAACGTCGGTCAGAAGCCAGAGACGGTGCTGGCCCACGTCGCCTGCTGGAAGCTGGGGGCGGTCTCGATCCCGTTGAGCACGCTGTTCGGTGTCGATGGGCTCTCCTACCGGCTCGACGACGCCGACGCCGCGGCCTGTGTCGTCGACGCCGCGAACGTGGATACGCTCCGGGACGTCCGCGGGGACCTGGACACCCTGGGGACGGTGCTCACCGTCGACGTCGCGGACCCGCTCGAGGGCGAAACCGACCTCTGGGAGGCAATCGATAGCGCTGCTCCCGACCGGGACGTCGCGGAGACTGACGCCGAGGACGACGGGTTGCTCATCTACACCTCGGGGACGACTGGCGACCCGAAGGGGGTACTCCACGCCCACCGGGTGTTGCTGGGGCATCTCCCCCTCTTTTTGACCACCTTCTGCAACCTCCAGATGACCGACGACGACGTCTACTGGACGCCCGCGGAGTGGGCCTGGATCGCCTCGCTGTTCGACGTGGTGATGCCCGGCCTCTACTACGGCCAGCCGGTGCTCGCGTACGCCGGCGGGGAGTTCGACCCGGGCGAGGCCTACCGGCTGCTGGAGAAATACGGGGTGACGAACTTCTTCGCGCCGCCGACCGGACTGCGGATGATGGCCCGGGTCGACCGCCCGGACCGCGACGTCTCCTCGGTCCGGGTGGTCCCGAGCGGCGGCGAGTCGCTGGGTCGGGACATCGTCGACTGGGCCACCGACGTCTTCGAGGGTGCAGCAGTCCACGAGGGCTATGGCCAGACAGAGGCGAACATGCTGGTCGGTCACTGTACTGCGCTCGCGGAGTTCCGTGCGGGGAAAATGGGGCTGGCGGGCCCGGGCCACGACATCCGGGTGGTTGACCCCGACACCGCCGAGCCAACGGCCGACCGCGGCGAGGTCGGCGAACTCGCCGTCCGCTACGAGGGCAACCCAGTCTGCTTCAAGGAGTACCTCGGCAAACCCGAGAAGACCGCCGCCAAAGTACAGAACGGCTGGCTGCTCACCGAGGACCTCGGGTCCCGTGACGGGAACGGCTACTTCTCGTTCAAGTCGCGCAAGGACGACGTCATCATCTCGGCGGGGTACCGGATCGGCCCCGAGGAGGTCGAGGAACATCTCGCCGACCACGATGCGGTCGCGGACGCGGGCGTGGTCGGCGTCCCCGACGAGGAGCGCGGCCAGGTGCCAAAGGCTTTCGTCGTGACCCAGGCTGAGTCCACCGACGGCCTCCGCGAGGAGCTGCAGTCCCACGTCCGGAACCGGCTGGCTGCCTACGAGTACCCCCGGGAGATCGAGTTCGTCGCCGAACTCCCGAAGACTGCAACGGGGAAGGTCCGCCGCGACGACCTACGGGAATAGTCGGCCTAACCCGACCGCTGAACACGCCGCCGCCCCACGGCTGCGAACCGCAAAGGGTGTCCCCCGTGGAACCGAAACCGGCCCGATGAGCCGCCGGGAGGACTTCCGTGCCGGATTGACTGTGACGACGCCGGTACTGATCGGCGTGGTCCCCTTCGGACTCGTGGCGGGGGCTGCGGCCGTGGGAGCAGGGTTGTCGGTCCTGCAGGCCGCCGCCCTCTCGGTCGTCGTCTTCGCCGGCGCCTCTCAGCTCGCCATGATCGAGTTGCTGGGCCAGGACGGGGCGTTGCTCGTCGTCGTCGGCACTGCACTGATCATCAACTCCCGGCTGGTGATGTACTCGGCGTCGCTGGCCCCGCACTTCGTGGAGGAGGACTCCCGGTGGCGCGGGCTGATGGCCTACATCCTCACCGACCAGGCCTTCGCACTGGCAGTGACGCGGTACGCCGAGGGACTGGAGGGGGTTACCCGGAGGCGGTGGTACTTTCTCGGGACTGCGGCGCCGCTGTGGGCCGTCTGGCAGGTCTGTACCGTCATCGGTGCGGTCGCTGGCGCGCGGGTGCCGGCGTGGCTGCCGCTCCGGTTTGCCGTCCCGCTGACGTTCCTCGCCTTGCTGGTACCTGCGGCCGTCCAGAACCGTGCCACCGCCACGGCTGCGATAGTAGGGGGCAGCGTGGCGACCGCCGGCATCACCTTCCCGTTCAACCTGGGCCTGCTCGCGGGCGCACTGGCTGGCGTAGCAGTCGGGACGCTCGTCGCTGTGAGGGCTGGCGTCACCGTCCCAGGGGAGGTACCGGAGTGACTGCCCCCGACGCGACTGTCTGGGCTGCGGTCGCCATCGCCGGTGTCGGGACCTACGCCCTCCGGGCATCCTTCCTGTTCCTGTTCGAGTATCTCGGGACCGTCCCGGCCCGCGTGGAGACGGCGCTGGGGATGGTCCCCGCGGCAGTCCTTTCTGCGCTCGTGGTGCCGGCTGTCCTCGCCCCCGACGGGACCGTTGTCGTGGCCGGCAACGCGCGGCTGCTGGCCGCCAGCGTCGCGGCGCTCGTGGCGTGGTACACCGAGAACATCCTCGCGACCGTCGTCGTCGGGCTGGCCGTGCTGCTGGGGCTTGGCTCGCTGTGAGTGTCCGGAGACGGGGATTCCACGACCCCTGACCGTCGCTGGAGACCGCACGGCGGTCGACCGCGGCATTGAGGTGAGTCCGTTCCGAACAGGACGTAATGCGATTCCTCCTAGTCGCCGGCTCGACCGAGACCGCCGCTATCCCTGGCCTGAGCGCGGCCGGCGCGGACCCCGACCTGCGGGCACACACTCCGGCGGCCGACGCCGAGATTCTCGCCTACGGCCAGCCCGTGCGAGCGCCGGTCGTGCCCGTTAGCCCGACTGGCTGCCCAACACCCGCGTCGGTCACGAGGGCCGTCCGTGAGACACTCGGGTTCGACGTCACAGTGGTCGACGGCGGCCTCGCGAAGCCGACCGCGGCCGGCACGGTGACCGTCGGCGCGCGACCCGGTGGCGACATCCGCGATGCCGACCCGGTCGCGACGGCGCCCGGCGCCTACGCGGCGGCGCGACAGTTCGGGCGGAAGCTCCCGGAGGACGAACTGTTTGTCGCGGAGTCGGTCCCCGGCGGAACGACGACGGCGATGGGCGTCCTGCGGGCACTCGGCGAGCCTGCCGCGGTCTCTTCCTCGCTTCCGGAGAACCCACTCGAGCAGAAGCGAGCAGTCGTCAGTGAGGGTCTCGACGCCTCGGGGCTCGAGCCCGGCAGCGCGGCCGGCCGGCCCAAGCGGGCAGTTCGTCGGATGGGTGACCCAGTGCTGGCGACCGCTGCTGGCGTCGCCCGCGGGGCACTCGAAACCGACACCGCCGTCACGCTCGCCGGCGGCACCCAGATGCTCGCCGTCGCGGCGCTCCTCCGCCACGACGAGGTCGACAGTCAGCTGAACCTGGCGACCACGAGCTACGTCACGGCCGACGACAGTGCCGACCTGGTGGCGACGGCCGACACCCTCGACGTCGGTGTGACGACGACCGACCCCGGGTTCGACGGGACGGACCACCCCGGAATGAAACGCTTTGCTGCTGGCGAGGCGAAGGAAGGCGTCGGGATGGGGGGTGCACTCGAGCTCGCCAGGCGGGCGGGCGTGCCGATGACCGAGGTCAGGGGGGCCTTCACTGCGGTCTCCGAGCGTCTCGTCGACGAAACGGCGGAGGAGACATGATGGTGAAGTCCCTCGGTCGGATCCCGCCGGACATCCGACTGGAGGTTCCCGACCGACACCTCGGGCTCCACGTGGGCGCGCAGGCACCGCTCGACGGGGACGCCCGCTCGGCCTTCGGGACCCGCCGGGGCGAGGGGCTGACCGGGGAGGAAGACGCCCTCTTCGCGGAACGGACGCTGGGGACCTATTGTCACACACGTGTCAACAGTGGTGGCTTCGACGCGCTCGTCGACGCTGCGTGCCAGTCCGTGGGCTGACGGGGTCAGACGTTGCCACAAGCTTTTTTCTTGTCTACTGGGTTGAAACAACAATGAGTGCTCTCGACGACCTCGTTGGCGATGTCGTGGCTGACATCGATGCGGTTCTCCTCTTCTCTCCGAGTGCCAGCAGGTACGACTCGTTCGCTGCCGAGGACTCGGACCTGCCGGTGGTCGTCGTCGGACAGGAAAACGCCGTGGATGCCGAGACGTTCGTCCAACTCCCGCTCGCCTTCACCGAGGTGAGCGGACGCCTGCGCTTCGGACTCGAGGGAGCCGCCCAGCAGGGCCTCGTCGAGGACGGCGACACCGTCGCGTGTGCGACCTCGATGTTCGGTGACAGGATGGATACGGTTGTACGGGTCCGTGCCGACCAGTACTCTCCCACCGGCGTCTACGACCTCTTTGTCAACTCCCGGCCCGAACCCGACGTCGTCCGGGACGTCTTCGAGGTCTGCATCGAACTCGGCAGGAAGGGCCAGAAGGGTAAGCAGGTCGGGGCGCTGTTCGTCGTCGGTGACGCCGGAAAGGTGATGAACAAGTCACGGCCGCTGTCGTACAACCCATTCGAGAAGTCCCACGTCCACGTCGGTGACCCGATCGTGAACGTGATGCTCAAGGAGTTCTCCCGGCTGGACGGCGCGTTCGTCATCTCCGACTCCGGGAAGATCGTCTCCGCCTACCGCTACCTGGAGCCCTCCGCCGAGGGCGTCGACATCCCGAAGGGACTCGGTGCCCGCCACATGGCTGCCGGGGCCATCACCCGCGACACCAACGCTATCGCGATCGTCCTCTCCGAGTCCGACGGGATGGTCCGGGCGTTCCAGGGCGGTGAGTTGGTCATCGAGCTCGACCCGGAGGAGTACTGATGCAGGTCGACCTGCCACGGATTATTCGCCGTCTCTTCTCCG
The DNA here is from genome assembly GCA_964583735.1 of uncultured Halobacteriales archaeon. Classification (GTDB taxonomy): domain Archaea; phylum Halobacteriota; class Halobacteria; order Halobacteriales; family Haloarculaceae; genus Salinirussus. The sequence goes on from CAZOWU010000009.1 coordinate 5,723, forward strand.
AGGAGGCCGCCTTCGTTCTCTCGGTCGCGATCCTCGTCGTCGGGCTGGTCGTCGCCTACCTTGCCTGGCGGTGGACTCGACGGGCGCTGACCGACAGCAGCTTCGCGGACGCCGTCGGGGGCACCCCGTTCGAACGGACCATCCAGACGGTCGGCTCGTCGACTATCGGACTGCTCGCCTTGCTCGTGGCCGTGTTCGTCTACGTAATGGCGATCGTCCTCGCTCTCAACGTCGTGCAGCTGCTCGACATCCAAGTGTTCTGGACGCGCGTCACCAGCTATCTCCCCCGGCTGCTCGTTGCCGCCCTCGCGGTCATTATCGGAATCACCGCCGGCTACCGGGCCGAACTCGCTGTCGGCGAGCGACTTCGGTCGGTCAAGCTGCCGGAGGTGGCCTTTCTCGGCGACCTCGTCAAGTACAGCATCTTCTACGTGGCGGCGCTGGTCGCACTCGCGCAGGTCGGGGTCTCGACCGACGCGTTGCTGATCCTGCTCGGGGCCTTCGCATTCGGGTTGGTCTTTCTCGGCGGGCTCGCCTTCCGGCACCTGCTCGCGTCCTCGGCCGCCGGGGTGTATCTCCTCCTGACCGAGCCCTACGCCATCGGCGACGAGGTCAGGATCGACGACCACCGCGGGATCGTTCAGGAGGTGGACGTCTTCGTCACGCGGGTCGAAGCCGATGGCGAGGAGTACATCATCCCGAACCAGGAAGTCTTTCAGTCGGGCGTCGTGCGTGTCCGGGACTGAGTCACGTCATCCGGCCGTAGAGAAGTGGGCGTGACGGGTACGGGCGCTTTCACCGAAACCGCTGGAATGGGACATCGGACCCTCCGGTCGGGGAGACTGACCCAGCTGACAGCGGGTCGAGCCCCGAGCGCAGTCAGGAACTACCCGTTGAGGAGGTCGAAGACGTCGACTCCTCTTCGAGGTCGAGTGTGTCCTCGCTGTCGTCTTCCGGCGCTTCGCTTCCGCCCTCTTTCATTTCTTGGAGCTCATCCTCGACTTCCTCCCGACCCTTCTGGAATTCGCCGATCGCTTCACCGGATGAACGTGCGAGCTTCGGGATCTTGTTCGCCCCGAACAGCAGCACGGCGATCAGCAGAATGATCAACAGCTCCGGCCCCCCCGGGATGCCTGGGATCTGCAGCGGTAGTGTAAGTGACATCGCTGTTTCAGGGTTACTTGCTGGCTGTTATAGTCCTTTTGCCTCCCGCGGGGTCGGCGCGTCGGGTCGGGTGTGCGCTTGCAGCCCGGTCTCCTCGTAGCCGATAATGAGCTTCTGGGTCTCGGTGGTCCCGTCGGGGACCGTCATCACTCCTTGCTCGCCTGTCAGCAGCATATCACTTAGCGCATCCGCCACCAGTCTGCTAACCGTTCCCACAGCAGCTGATTGCGTGCCTACAGCGTCCGGGGGAGTCCGTCCTCGAAGACGACGTCGGCGATGTTGTTTTTCATGATCTCGTCAGTGCCGGCGGCGATCCGGCGGCCACGGGCCAGCCGGTAGAGGTACTCCAGGGGGTGGCCCTGCTGGTAGCCGTTCGCGCCGTGGATCTGGAGGGACTCGCTGACGACCTGTTCGACGGTCTCGCTGGTCGATAGCTTCGCAAGCGAGGCTGCAAGCCGGTCTGGGGCGTCGTCTTCGCCACCGCCGCTGAGTGCAGCCCGGTACGTGAGCGTTCGCGCCCCTTCGATCTGTTTGGCCATGTCGGCGACCTTCCAGCGGATCCCCTGGAAATCACCGATGGGCTGGTCGAACTGCTCGCGCTGCTGTGCGTACTCGATGGCCTTGTCGAAGGCGTTCAGACTGATCGAGTTCGCCAGCATCGAACTCCCACACCGCTCCCAGTTCAGCGCCTTTAGCTGTTGTTTCAGCGCTTCTGGCCCCCGGACGAGCACCCGCTCCTCGGGGATGTGGACGTCCTCCATGTAGAACTGTGTCTGGGTCTCGCCGTGCATGTTGGTGTGGTGCTGGTGGATCTCGACGCCGGCCTGGTCGAACTCCATGATCACGGTTCCCAGTCCTTCGGGGAATTTCGCCCAGATGACCGCCGCGTCCGACTCCGGGACGTTCGACACCCACGTCTTCTCCCCATTCAGGTAGAGTTCGCCGTCGTCGGCCTCCTCCACAGTGGTCGTCATGTTGCGGGAGTCGCTGCCGGCTTCAGGTTCGGAGATCCCGATCGCGACCGACAGATCGCCGCTGGTCACCTTCGGCAGGTAGTGCTCTTTCGCCCACTCGGAGCCGAACATGTCGATGGCTCGCGGGGCGACCATCGACTGGCCGTAAATCGCTGCGGCGGTGTCCGGACAGACCCGGCCGACGGTCTCGATCTGGAGGGCGACGTCGAACTCGCTCATCCCGCCCCCGCCGTACTCCGTGGGGAGGTTGATCCCCAGGAAGCCGCGGTCGGCGAGCAACTCGATGTTCTCCTTGGGATACCCCTCGCCCTCCCAGGTAAACGCGCGCTCGGCGAACTCGTTTTCTGCCAGCCGTTCGACCTCGTCGACAAGTAACCGCTGTTCCTCGGACAGGTCTAGCATACGACGTAGATGACGGCCGTTGGAACTTAAACCTGCACGACCCGCACCCGCAGCTTCAAGTCGGAAGCCAGGAGCAACTCCCAGCGTGCGCTGACGAGTGACCGCGGGACGGGCTGCGGTTGCGTGGCCCACCGTCTCGCGTCTGCCCTGGGTCACCTGCTCGCTCTCTCCCTTCCGCTGCTCATACTGCCGGCTGTACGTCTGTCAAGAATCTCGCCAGCTAAGGGTGGCAAATATCTTCACGAAGTTACAGCCGGCAGTATCACTCCCGGCGTAGACTGGCACCGAGCCCCGCCAGAACGTCGAAAAAGTCTGGGAAAGAGACGTCCACGTCGTCGGCACCGCGGACGGTCGTTTCCCCCCTGGCGACCAGTCCAGCGACCGACAGTGCCATGATGACCCGGTGGTCACCGCGTCCGTCGACGGTCGCTCCGCGGAGCGCCGACTCGCCGCCGTGGACCGTCAGCGAATCCTGCGTTTCCTCGACGCTCGCCCCCAACTCCTCTACCGCCTCAGCCATCGCCGTCACACGGTCGGTCTCCTTGTAGCGGACGTGCTCGGCGTCGACGATCCTGGTCGTTCCGTCGGCGACCGCCCCCAGTACCGCGATGGTGGGAACGAGGTCCGGCGTGTCGGCGACGCTGATCTCGACCCCCTCCAGCGCACTCTCTGTGACCGTGAGCTCACCAGCTTCCCGGTCCCAGGACACGTCGGCACCCATGCGCTCGAGGATCTCGACGACCGCCTGGTCGCCCTGCGCGCTCGGGTACGCGGCGGTGACCGTCACGTCGTCTCGACCAGCCACGGCGCCCGCCGCGAGGAGATACGAGACCGATGAAAAGTCACCCGGCACGTCGTACCCCAGCCCGGGGTCGTAGGTCTGTCCGCCGCCGACAGAAAAGCCCCGCCCGGTCTCGCGGGCCCGGACCCCGAAGGCGTCGAGTACCTCGACCGTGATGTCCACGTACGGAGCGGACTTGAGCTCGGTCTGGAGCGTGATGTCGACCCCTGCTTCGGTGACTGCACCTGCCATCAGCAGGGCGGTGATGAACTGTGAGGAGACGTCACCTGGGATCGCAGCGCTGCCGCCGTGGATCGGCCCGCTGACCACGAGCGGGGCCTGCCCGTTACCCCTTGTACTCTCCGCGCGGCCGCCGACCTGTTCGATTGCCCGCAGGAGTGGTCCGTGCGGGCGTGAGCGAAGCGAAGCGTCTCCGGTGAGGACTGTCAACCCCTCGGCCAGCGCTGCCGCCGCCGTCACGAGGCGGATCGTCGTTCCGCTGTTCGCACAGTCGATGACGTCAGCTGGAATCGCCGGCCGGCCGCCGAACCCGTCCACGTCGAGAACAGTTGTCCCGTCTTCCTGTTCTCGGGTGTCGACTGTCCCGCCGAAGGCCTCGACCGCGCGCATCGTCGCCCGGGTATCCGCGCTGACGAGTGGGTCACGGACTGTCGCCCCGTCGGCGTAACCTGCGGCGAGGACCGCCCGGTGAGTGTAACTCTTCGACGGTGGAGCCTGCACGCGTCCACCGACTGCCGACTCCGCGATGGTGACGTCCATACCCCTACGTTGGCGGGACTTCAAAAGAGAGTACCGGACACGGCGCCGGTCACTGCACCTTCGAGCTGGATGCCCGGCGGATCATTGCGATGGCGGTACCGCCAAAAAGCAGAGCCAGCACGAGCAACACGGCCACAGCCGGGACAACAGCGTTACCGACAGGGCCGAATCCGCTCGCACTGAACACGCTTGCCGCATCCGCGTTCAACATCAACGACCGTGCGGCGTCGACGCCGTAGGTCACCGGGTTGACCGCTGCGACGGTCTGGATCCACTCCGGTAACACTTCCAGCGGGAGAAACGCCGAGGAGAGAAAGAGGAGCGGAAACTGCAGGAGGTTCGCACCGATGATCGTCGACTCCTGGTCCTTGGTGAGTACAGCGAGTGCGTTCGAAAACCCGACGAACCACAGGGAGAAGACGACCCCGACGGCGATGATCCCGAGAGCGCCGACGAAGCCGGTTCCGACCTCCGCGCCCAGCAGGACGCCGAGACCGAGGATGATACCGATCTGGACGGCGATCCGGAGCAGTTCGGCTGCAGTCTTGCCGAGGAAGACGGCCGACCGGCTCATCGGGCTGACAAGCACCTTCTCGAACATCCCGTTCTCGATGTCGTTGACCAGCCCGACCCCCGACGTGGCGGCCGCCGCGATCGCCACCTGGACCGCGATCGCCGGCACGAGGTACGTCTCGTAGCTCGGGCCGCCACCCGTTCCACCGATCGCACCCCCGGCCACGTTGCCGAACACCTGCGTGAAGAGGACCAGGAAGATCACCGGCTGGACGAGCGAGACGACCAGAACGAACGGATTCCTGACGGCCTTGAGGTTCCAGCGCTTGAAATTCACCCACACCTCTCCGAGGTAGCTGTTGCTGGACCGGTCGGTGGTCGCATCGCCTTCGGACGCCCCCGTCTCGTCGGCCGTCGGGGTGCTCATTGGGCGGCCTCCAGGTCGGTCTCGTCGGTCGGTTCTTCGGGCTCGACGTGGTCGCCGGTGATCGCGAGAAAGACGTCGTCGAGCGTCGGGGCACGGACGTTGAATCCCGTGACGTCGATGTCCGCGTCCCGGAGCGCGACGAGCAGGTCGGTTCCGAGCTCCCGGGCGTGTTGTGACGTGACCGTGACCCCGTCGTCGGTGACTTCGACGGTCGCCTCGGGCTCGAAGAGGTCGGCACGGCGGGCGATTGCCGCCGCCCGCTCGCTGTCGCCATCGACGAGGTTCACGTCGAGGATCTCCCCACCGACCCGGCGTTTCAGTTCCGACGGCGACCCGGAAGCGACAATCTCCCCGTCGAGGATGACGCCGATCCGCTCACAGAGCTGGTCGGCCTCCTCCAGGTACTGGGTCGTGAGGAAGATGGTCGTCCCGGCATCGTTGATCTCCCGGAAGTAGTCCCACAGGCGGTTGCGTGCCTTCGGGTCCAGCCCCGTGGTCGGCTCGTCGAGGAAGACCAGCGGCGGTTCGTGGACCAGCGCCGTCGCCGCATCCAGCCGCTTTTTCATGCCGCCGGAGAAGTCGTCGGCTCGCTTGTCCGCGGCCCCCTGCAGGTCCACGAGGTCGAGCAGTTCGTCTATCCGACCGGCCCTGGCTCCCCGCGGGATGCCGTAGGACTCACACGCAAAGCGGATGTTCTCGCGTGCCGTCAGCTCCTCGTCGACGCTCGTCTCCTGGGCCATGTAGCCGATCGACTCCCGCACTTTTCGTCCCTCGGAGACGACGTCGAAGCCGTTGACCCGGATCTCCCCGCCCGTCGGTGCCAGCAGCGTCGCAAGTGTCTTGATCGTCGTCGTCTTCCCCGCACCGTTCGGCCCCAGAAAGCCGTAAAACTCCCCGCGTGGGACCTGGAGGTCGATCCCCCTGACTGCCTCCGTCCCGTCGCTGTAGGTCAGCTCGATCCCGTCGGCGTCTATCGCGTACTCGGTCATCAGGTGCCCAGACCTAAGAGCTATTACCGTTTATACATTCAGTTGGCTGAACTGTAGTAACTACCAGCTGATGGAGTAACCACCGGCTCCCGAACCAGCTGGTCTGCCGTGCTCTACTCGGCCGCAGTCTCCAGCCCGGTTTCCAGGCCGTGTTCGTCGACCCGGGCGCGCAGTTCCTCGAGCACCGAGTCCACGTCCCGCGCCTTCCGCGTCGCCTCCTACCCGACGTGCATGGCCCTCGTCGTACGCTATGCGTTCGAGGAAGCCAGTCGCTTCGAACTCGCTGAACTGCCACCGGCACCGGTCGGACGTGACCAGACAGACCAGCACGGACATCGCGTGGGCCCGTCCGAGGGGGCCGAGAACGGTACGACCGGGATGGCCGCCCCCGTAGCCTGCCCGCAGACAGCGGGCGTCCACATCCGGGTCGGCTTGGTTCCGCCGTGGTGGGCCTCTGGCCGTGACGTACGCTGTGTTGGAATGACGCACGCCATGCTGCCGGGGTCGACAGCACGTCATTTGTACCTCCGGCGTGTCACCCCTGGTATGCAGCCCGACCTTTCGCGACTCGACGCGTTCCTCGAAGAAACCGGCGTCGACGGCTACCTGATCGACGCGGACTCGACCGACTCGGACCAGTACTATCTCTCGGGATTCGACGCCCCCGACCCGTTCGTGACACTGTACGACGGCTCGACACACCTCCTCTTCGCCCGGAGCCTGGAGTACGGCCGGGCGAAAAAGGAGGCCCGCGCCGAGTCGGTCGAACGCGACGTGGACCACGGCTACGCCGAACTGGCCGAGAAGCACGGTCCCGAGGAGGCACGCGACCGCGTACTCGCTGCGTTTCTGGACTCTCACGAGGTCGGTTCCGTGGCCACGCCGCCCCGGTTCCCGCTCCGGACCGCTGACGGCCTCCGCGAACGGGGGGTCGACGTCACCGCAGAGGACAGCGGTATCGTCACCGAAATCCGGGCGAGAAAGACCGACGAAGAGGTCGACTCCGTCCGCGAGGCTCAGCGGGCAAACGAGGCCGCAATGCGACGGGCCGAGAAGCTGCTCGCCGAGGCTGAGACCGACGACGACGGCGAGCTCGTGTGCGACGGTGAGACACTCACCAGTGAGCGCGTGAAGGAAGCGATCGAGGTCGAGTTGCTCCGCCATGGCTGTGCCCTGGACGAGACGATCGTCGCCTGCGGGACCGACGCCGCGGACCCCCACGACCGTGGCAGCGGGGCGCTCGAAGCCGGCGAGCCAGTGATCATCGACATCTTCCCGCAGTCCAAGGCCACCAAGTACCACGCAGACATGACCCGGACTTTCTGCGCGGGCCAACCCGACGAGACCGTCCGGGAGTGGTACGACCTCACCGCCAAAGCAAAGCAAGCAGCCCTGGAGGCAGTCGAACCCGGCGTGACCGGGGCTGCGGTCCACGACGCTGTCTGTGACGTCTACGAGCGAGCGGGGCTGGCGACGCTGCGAAGCGACGAAGGCACGGAGACGGGATTCATCCACAGCACCGGCCACGGCGTCGGGCTGGACGTCCACGAACTCCCACGGCTCGCGCCCGACGGCGGCGAACTCCGCCCGGGGCAGGTCGTTACCATCGAGCCCGGGCTGTACGACCCGGCGGTCGGTGGCGTCCGCATCGAGGACATACTCGTCGTCACTGAAGACGGCCACGAGAACCTGACCGACTACGAGGAACAACTTGTCGTTTGAGCGGCCGGCTCACACCTCCCCACCGGATCCTCTGGTGGGTTTCTTGCCGATGCCGGCTACGATCATGAACATTTATTAAGGATGGGGTGCTCCGGAGAAATACGATGTTCGTGGTAGCCGCCGTCCGTCCGGTATCTCCGTCCTAACCCCACTACCCGTACCGCACGCAAACCACGCTTCGACCGCACACCGACATGAGCACGACACGACCTACAGCAGACCACAAGCCCCGCACGACGACCAGACGGTTCACTACAAGCGATGCGCCCAGAACCTTCTCACCCGGAAACACCGACCCCTGTCCGCGGATGTTTGAGGACAAGTGGCAGGTCGAATCGGAGGCCGACCACGTCTGATACTGCCGGCTGTACGTCTGTGAAGAATCTCGCCATCCCGAAGTTGCAAGTATCCTCACGAAGTCACAGCCGGCAGTACGAGCCGGCCGGGACACAACGCCTATGGCCGGCGGCGGCAACGTCGGCGTATGACCGAGTACACGACAGTCTCCATTCCAAAGGACCTGGCAGACCGGGTCGGTGAGACCATCGAGGGAACCAGCTTCCAGAGCACGAGCGACCTCGTCAGGTTTCTGCTGCGGAGTATCGTCATCCAGTACCAGCAGGAGGGACAGCTCAGCGAGGCCGAGTTCGAGGAGATAGCAACACAGCTCAAGGACCTGGGCTATCTGGAGTAGACGGCCCCCGGCAGCGACCTGCGTCGCTACAGCCCCGGCTCCTCGGCCGGCGGCTCGGCGTCGATGACAGTGATCTCCTTCCGGGCACCACGGCGGTCGAAGGCGCCGAAGGAATCCTCGTCCCACGGCGGAACGGCCACGAACACGACTTCGTGGAGGTCGTCCAGCTTCGAAACGCCCATACCGCCGGCCGGGTGGGAGACGAACCGGCCTTCAGTCTGGCCCACGGGCGTGCCGAGGTCGACACCGAAGACTGCGTTGACAGAACCCCCGGCACCGGGCATGTAGAAGTGGGTGAACACGGGCGTCTCCGGGTCGAGACCCGTGTCCACCTCGAAGTCACCCGCCCGTGTGACCGACAGCGAGATGGTTGTCGTGTCGGGCTCGGCCTCCCTGCCCAGTCGCAGCAGGGTTCGCTGGAGCCCACGGGTCAGGTAGTACACGGTGGAAGTTGGGGTGGCAGACACTTCAATCGCCGGCCCCCGGGTAGCTGTTGGCTGTCCGGCTCGCGGCCGGCGCCGATGAAGGCGACGGCACCCACTCCGGGCCCTCCCCCCGGACCGGCGACAGTCTCTTGCTACTACCGTGTGAACTGTTCACAGAACCCATGCAGCGAGACTCCGTCATCGAACTCGGCGTGCTCGGTCTGCTCGCGGAGCGTGATGCCTCCGCCGCCGACCTTCAGGAGCGGTTCAATCACAACTTCGGGCGCCACCAGTTCGTGGGTCGGGGCAGGCTGGACCCGACGCTCGCCCGGCTGCGCGACCGTGGCTACGTGACCGAAGCCTACACCGCCGAGGCTGGCACGTGTACACTCACCGAGCGCGGCCGCGACCGGCTACTGACGCTGTTGCGCGAGCCGGTGGCGGCGGTCGACGACCCCTCCCAGCACCCGCACTTCCTGGTCAAACTGGGCTTCCTCCATCACCTCCCGGCCGACCAGCAGGCCGAGGAACTCCGTCACCTCGAGGACCAGTTCCACGAGGCCAGAAACGAGTGGCTCGACATCGCGGCGATGCACCGCGAGGAGGTGTCGGCACACGACGGCTACCGTCTGGACCTTGTCGAACTCACAGCCGACTTGCTCGACGCCCAGCTGAAGTGGGTGCGACGGCTCCGCGACGGGATTCAACCGGAGCGAGAGCCGAACGCACCCGCGGACGGCTAAGACTGGCCTCTGCTGGCTCGTGCCCGCCCAGCGGGCCCGGCTCTGGCGTCAGACCGGCAGGAACGACCGGACCGTCTGAGCGTACAGCCGCGGAGCACGTCCGCGTGCCCCCGAGACGGCGTCGTCGATGGTCGGTGACGCCTCCTCGAGGATCCCCTCGCCATGACCCACGAGAACGCGCTCCGCGTCGAACCGCCGGAGCCGCTTGGGCGGCGTCATCCGGAGCGCCGGGTGGACACCGAGGCGCTCGTCGGCCGCCAGAAAGTAGCTACTCGTGCCAACCGCCTCTGGGACGACCAGCGTCCCGTCGTCCTCGCTGTAGAGGGCCGCCTCGCTCCAGAGCGGGTTGTCGATGAGGCCGTGGACGGCAAACCCCGACCCGTCGAGGTCGTGGCGGACAACGGTCGTCTCCGCGTCCAGGTCGTCGGTGATGCCGGCCATCACGTCCGGGACGTAGACCGGGACATCGTGGCGGCGGGCGACGGCCGCCGAGTCACGCTTGTGGCGGTCCAGCAACACCACGACCCCGGCGACGTCGCCGAACTCCGTCAGGAGGTCGTCGATACCCTCCGCGTCCACCGGGTCGACCACGTAGACGCCCTCGTCGGTGGCGAGCGCGTGACTGGCCCGCCGCATCCGTTCTTCTGGGTGGGCGATCCACCCGACGCCGCGCGCGCCGTTCTCGAACCGGTCGATCTCCAGCCAGTCGGTCGCCGAACCGGAGCCTTTCATTGGCATGGACGCGATTACGTGTCGAGTGCGCAAAAAACGGGTGCAAACCGCCCCGTTCCGGCCCACCTCAGCCCAGCCGGCTGGCGTCGATGTCGACCTCGGGCGGAGAGACGACCAGAAAGCCCCGGAAGTGCATCAGTTCCCCGCCAGCCTCCTGGATCTGGCGGGCGAAATCGGCCGCGAGTTCGTTCAGGTCACCCTCGACGTTGAGCACGAGGACCGCTCCCGACCCGACCGTCTCTACCCACTCCTCGGGCGGAGTGGTTCCGTCGAGCACACCGAGGACCACCCGCTCGGCCTCGGTCCCGTCCTCGTCGGTGTCCAGTTCGTCCTCCACAGACTGGAGGTCGAGCCCGTCGAAATCGCTCATGCTCGTGCGTCGGCAGCGAGGGGCAAAAACCCCCCGCCACTGAGTACTCCCCCCGGTCCGAACTCCGGCCTCGAGTACGCAGACCACGTTACCGTGTGTCACGTGAGATGCTGACATGCCTGTCGGCGGCCAGACAGATTTATATAGGAGGGTCGCCCTCGTACCAGATGCTTATGTCCAATACAGAGGGCACGTCGGGAACCCCGGCGGGTCGAGTTCTTCCAGGGCACTCTGGATAGCACGTCCGAGATACAGGACGCACGGGTTTTCGACACCACGCTGCGCGACGGCGAACAGACGCCACGAACCTCATTCTCGTACGAGGACAAACGGGAGATAGCCGCGCTGCTGGACGGGATGGGGACCCACGTCATCGAGGCCGGGTTCCCCGTCAACAGCGACGCGGAGTTCGAGGCGGTCCGGGACATCGCGTCGGCCAGCCACACGACGGTGTGTGGGCTGGCGCGCGTGGTCGACGAGGATATCGAGGCCGCGCTCGAGTCGGGCGTCGACCTGGTACACGTGTTCGTGTCCACGAGCGACGTCCAGATCGAGGATTCGATGCACGCCACCCGCGACCAGGTACGGGAGCGTGCTGTCGAGTCCGTCGAGCGCGTGAAGGAGGCCGGCGTCGAGTGCATGTTCTCGCCAATGGACGCGACCCGGACCAGCGAGGACTACCTGCTGGATATCGTGGAGACGACCACGCGGGCGGGCGCGGACTGGCTCAACATCCCCGACACGGTCGGGGTGGCGACGCCGACCCGCTTTGCGAAGCTGGTCGAGAAGGTGGTCGACGCGACGGTCGACGCCCGCGTCGACGTCCACACCCACGACGACTTCGGGCTGGCGGCGGCCAACGCCCTGGCGGGCTACGAAGCCGGCGCGGCCCAGTCCCAGGTGTCGATCAACGGCATCGGCGAGCGGGCCGGCAACGCCTCCTACGAGGAGGTCGTGATGGCACTGGAGTCGCTGTACAACGTCGACACCGGGACCGACACGACGGCGATCGCGGAGGTCTCGCAGGTCATCGAGGAGAAAAGCGACGTCCAGGTGCCGGGCAACAAGCCGGTCGTCGGCAACAACGCGTTCTCCCACGAGAGCGGCATCCACGCCGCCGGGGTCATCGAGAACTCCGACACCTTCGAGCCCGGCGTGATGACGCCGGAGATGGTCGGCGCCGAGCGCGAACTCGTCCTCGGCAAGCACACTGGCCAGCACTCCGTCCGCGAGCGCCTCGAGGAGGCCGGGTACGACCCGACCGACGACGAGGTCCGGGAAGTCACCCGCCGGGTGAAAGACTTCGGCGCCGAGGCCCAGCGGGTCACGATAGACGAACTGGAGAAGTTCGCTCGCGAGGTCGGCGTCGAGCAGAGCGAAGAGGAGGTCCGAGCGTAGGGCCCATGCCCGCTCCCGTGCCCGCAGCCACAGGCCACCAGCCGCTGGCGACCAGCCCGCGCTGTGCCCCTGAACGCGGGGTCGGGACCGCCCGGGCCGCGGCTGGGACCGCCCGGGCCGCGGCTGGGACCGCCCGGGAATCACGGAACGTTTATTACGCACGCCTGACTGACGGTTACACTGATGACACTCGAGGCCGGCACCGCGGACCGCTTCGGCGCCAGCCTCGCGGCTACTGTAGGGGCGGTATAGCCCCACAGTACACTTCCTCACCGGTTCGTATCGCCGACAACCAGGTCGTAGTCACCATGCAGCATACACACACAGCGGAGGGACGCCGATGAGCGAGCGAGCGTCCGTCCCAAAGGAAGACGAACAGGACGCCGAGGCCGCCGAGGCCGAGGCCGAGGCAGAAGCAGAGACAGCGCCGGACGCCGAGACGGAGGCCGACGGGGAAGAGGAGCCTGCGACGACCGGTGCGGACACGGTCGTGCGGGCGCTGGAGAACGCGGGCGTCGAGTACCTCTTTGGCGTCCAGGGCGGGGCGATCATGCCCGTCTACGACGCGCTGTACCGGAGCGACGAGATGACTCACGTCACGATGGCCCACGAGCAGGGCGCGGCCCACGCCGCCGACGCCTACGGGATCGTCACTGGCGACCCCGGCGTCTGCATGGCTACCTCGGGCCCGGGGGCGACCAACCTCGTGACGGGGCTGGCCGACGCCAGCATGGACTCGGACCCGCTGGTGGCACTGACCGGCCAGGTCCCGACGGACTTCGTCGGCAACGACGCCTTCCAGGAGACCGACACTATCGGCGTCACCCAGCCGGTCACGAAGTACAACACCTTCGCCGACGACTCCGACGCGGTCGGGACCAACGTCGGGACGGCGTGGGCGCTGGCCAACGCCGGCCGGCAGGGCCCCACGCTCGTGGACCTGCCGAAGGACGTTACACAGGGCGAGACAGAGGTGGAGCCGGGGCTGCCCGAGACTCCCGACACCTACCAGCCCCCCGAGCGGGCCGAACCCGAGAGCGTGGCGACGGCCGCCGACGTGCTGACCGACGCGGACCAGCCGGTCATCCTGGCCGGCGGTGGTGTGATCAAGGCAGAGGCCAGCGAGGAACTCCGCAAGTTCGCCATCGACCACGAGATTCCGGTGATCACGACGATGCCCGGGACGGGCGCGTTCCCGGAGGACCACGACCTCTCGCTGGAGATCGCGGGCATGCACGGCACCGGCTACGCCAACCTCGCGGTCTCGTTGACGGACTGCTTGCTGGCGGTGGGGACCCGATTCGACGACCGGCTGACCGGCGGCGTGCGCACGTTCGCACCCGACGCCGAGGTCATCCACGTCGACATCGACCCCGCGGAGATCTCGAAGAACGTCAAGGCCGACTACCCGCTGCTGGGCGACGCCGGGGCGGTGCTGGACCAGCTGGCGGGGGCCATGCCCGGGTCACCGGACACCGCCGAGTGGCTGGAGCAGTGCGCGACCTGGGAGGAGGAGTACCCGATGGACTACGAGATGCCGGAGGATGACCCCCTCAAGCCCCAGTACGTCGTCGAGACGTACGACGAGCTGACGCCTGCGGACACCGTCGTCGCGGCGGGGGTTGGCCAGCATCAGATGTGGGCCTGGCAGTACTGGACCTGGACCGAACCCCGCACCTGGGTCACCTCCCACGGCCTGGGGACGATGGGCTACGCGGTCCCGGCGGCCATCGGTGCGAAGCTGGCCGCCCCGGACCGGGAGGTGGTGGCCTTCGACGGCGACGGCTCGTTCCTGATGACCGGCCAGGAGCTGACGGTTGCGGTGCGGGAGAACCTGAATATCACCATCGTCGTGTTGAACAACGAGGCGGTGGGGATGGTCAGGCAGTGGCAGGACGGCTTCTACGAGGGCCGGCGGATGGCCTCCGAGTACCCGTGGGTTCCGCAGTTCGACAAGCTCGCGGAGGCTTACGGCGCCCAGGGCCTCCGGATCGAATCCCACGAGGAGGTCGAGGAGACCATCCAGGAGGCCCGCGAGTACGACGGCCCCACGGTGATCGACGCCGTCATCGACCCCGCCGAGAACGTCTACCCCATGGTTCCCAGTGGGGGCAACAATGCGCGCTTCACGCTGAACGAGGAGCACCTGGAGCAACTATGACACAGGGCGAACTCCCCGGCCCCGGACCCGACGACCGACAGCTGCCCGCGGGCCGGCGCAACGACAACGGTATTCGCATCGACCCCGAGGCCGAGGCCGAGCACCCACCCGAGCGGACGGTGCTCTCGGCGCTCGTGAAACACGAACCCGGTGTGCTCGCCGAGATCTCGGGGCTGTTCAGCCGCCGACAGTTCAACATCGAATCCCTCACCGTGGGGGAGACCATCGACGACGACCTCGCCCGGATGACGATCGTCATCGAGGAGCCCCGGCCGGGGATCGACCAGGCGAAAAAGCAACTCGAGAAGCGTATCCCCGTCGTCTCGGTGCGGGAGCTGAACGACGAGGCCGTCCAGCGCGAACTCGTCATCCTGAAAGTCGACGGTGACCGGCCAGACGAGGTCAACGCCATCACCGACATGTACGACGGGACGACACTGGACGCAGGTCCGCGCACGGTCACGGTCCAGATCACCGGCGACGAGCAGAAGGTCGACGACGCGGTCGACGCCTACGAACAGTTCGGGATCCGCGAGCTGGTGCGGACTGGCTACGCGGCCCTGGCCCGCGGTGAGGCCCCGACAGCACAGGTCAAACAGCCAAACAAGGCGCCAACGGAGTCGCAGGTGGCAACGACGGAGGCAGACGATGACTGAATTCGACGCGAGTGTCTACTACGACGACGACGCGGACGTATCGACAGTACAGGCGGAGACGGTCGCGGTGCTCGGCTACGGTAGCCAGGGCCACGCCCACGCGCAGAACCTCGACGACTCCGGCGTGGACGTCGTCGTCGGGCTCCGGAAGTCGTCGGCGTCGCGGCAGGAAGCCGAGACCGACGGGCTGGAGGTCGCGACGCCGGCCAGCGCTGCGGCGGCCGCCGACCGGGTCGTAATGCTCGTGCCGGACACGGTCCAGCCCGCTGTCTACGACGACATCCGAGAGGGGATGGACGCCGGCGACACGCTCCAGTTCGCCCACGGGTTCAACATCCACTACGGGCAGATCGAGCCCCCGGAAGACGT
>CAZOWU010000009.1:21032-21242 GCA_964583735.1 uncultured Halobacteriales archaeon
GCGAGGGCGTCCCCGGCCTGCTGGCGGTCTATCAGGACGCCACCGGCAACGCACACGCCGAGGGGCTGGCTTACGCGAAGGCCATCGGCTGCACCCGTGCGGGCGTCATCGAAACCACGTTCAGGGAGGAAACCGAGACCGACCTGTTCGGCGAACAGGCGGTGCTGTGTGGCGGCGTGACCGAGATGGTCAAGGCCGGCTTCGAGACGC
>CAZOWU010000010.1:0-21049 GCA_964583735.1 uncultured Halobacteriales archaeon
GGTGGGAGGTTGCCGTCACCGAAAGTGAGCAGAGCGGGGCACGGTTCGAAGTCACTGGTGTGGAGTTCCCCAATCGCTGACGAACGGGTTCGGTTCGGCACGACTGCCAAGGCCGGGTATCAATGCCAGCCCACCGTTGATTTTTGAATGTGTGGTCGGGATGGCGACATGGTACACCGTGGCCGATCATGTGCTCAATTATTTTTGCAACATCAACCCAATCTTTGAAGTCTCAACCGGAACATCGGCTCGAAATCCTTGAAGACGCGATTCGTCGAGTCGAAGACTGAAGAACTTCGGAAACCCGGGGTGCAGTGTGAGTGTTCGCCGGTTGGAGAGCCAAACACTCGACTGCACTATCTGTTAATATCCGACACACGATCGCTAAGTCGGACCGGCGAGTAGACGCGAGGCGGCCGGACGCAATGGTGAGACTCCTGCAGGTCTTAGCCCACCGCGCCCACCAGCACTACCCACGACAGACGACGAGACCGAACGACGCCGTCGCACCGCTGAAGAGCAAACGCGACGGATGTTCGACCACATGGACAAGGGCTGCGACGAGCACACCCACATCGAATCCACGGTGGAAGACATCGATGAGGATGAAATTGCCGCGGAAATCCATGGGCTGGAGGCGGAGTTACCTGATTTGAGGGGGTGTAGGAAAAAGAATCGCAGGACAGAAGCGTCGAAAGCTTCGGAAACCAGGGGTGTGGCGACGTCGGATAGCAGGTGAACCAATCACGCGCGCTCCCGTCAAGGTCGTTGAAACGACCACTCGGGTTATGCCGCGGGCGAGAACTGATTCGAGAGAATCACCACGCGTGAGAGGGCCGCGCCCCGAAGCGGGACGGAATCCGTGATTCGAAACGGGTGCAATCGGGTCGGAATCCCGAGCCTGTATGCGATTCCTGACCAGCAAAAAAGCGCACGGGCGTGGCGGGATTCGAACCCGATGCGAGACTCGCTTCGCTCGTCTCGCGTGATTCGAATCTCCGAGGCCCGCTCGCTCCTCACCGCTGTTCGTCGCAGAGCGGGCGTGGCGGGATTCGAACCCGCGATCGAGGGGTTAGGAACCCCTCGCCCTATCCGCTAGGCCACACGCCCTACCGGGTCCTACGACCGGCCGACCAAAACGGTTGGTGACTCGGCGGAGGTGAGCACGCTTAAGACCCGCCGTCCGCTTTCATCGTGCATGCAACCGCGGGACCTGTCGTCATACGTCGCCTACCGCGCCGGCCGTGGGGTCGAGGAGGTGGCCCGGGACCTCGGGATGGAACCCGACGACCTGGTCAAACTCTCCTCCAACGAGAACCCCTTCGGCCCGAGCCCCGCTGCCGTCGAGGCTGTCCGCGAGGCTGCCTCTGCCCTCCACGTCTACCCCAAAGCCGTCCACACCGACCTGACCGACGCCCTCGCCGAGGAGTGGGAGCTTGCCCCAGACCAGGTCTGGCTCTCCCCCGGGGCCGACGGCGCACTGGACCTGCTCGCCCGGGCGTTTCTCGAGCCCGGCGACCGCGTGCTTGCCCCCGAGCCCGGCTTCGCCTACTACCAAATGAGCGCCCGGTACACCCACGCAGAGGTCGACAGCTACCGGCTCTCGAAGGCCGAGGACTTCGCCCAGTCCCCCGAGACAGTTCTGGAGGCCTACGACGGCCACCGTGTGGTCTATCTCACCACCCCGCACAACCCGACCGGCAGCGAGATCTCCCTGCCGGATGTTGAGACCGTCGCCGACCGGACCGACGAGGAGACGCTCGTGGTCGTCGACGAGGCCTACGCGGAGTTTAGCGAGGCACCTGCCGCCCGGCGCCTGCTCGACGACCGCGAGGACGTCGCCATCCTGCGGACCTTCTCGAAGGCCTACGGGCTCGCGGGGCTGCGGGTCGGCTACGCGCTCGTTCCCGACGAGTGGGCCGACGCCTACGACCTGGTCAACACCCCCTTCGCGGTGAACTCCGTGGCCTGCCGGGCCGGGCTGGCCGCCCTGGAGGACGACGAACACGTCGAGCGAACCGTCGAGACGACGCGGTGGGCCCGCGAGTACATGCAGGAGCACCTCGAGGCCCGCACCTGGGAAAGCGGCGGCAACTTCGTCCTCGCGGAGGTCGGCGACGCGGCTGCCGTCGCCGAGGCGACCCAACGCCGGGGGGTCATCATCCGGGACTGCACCAGCTTCGGGCTGTCCGACTGCGTCCGGGTCTCCTGTGGCACCCGGGGGGAAACCCGCGAGGCTGTCGACGTCCTCAACGACGTGCTCGCGGAGGTGCTGGCTGGGTGAGAGTCGCCGTCACCGGCACGCCGGGAACGGGCAAGACGACTGCCACGGAGCGCCTCGCAGCAGACGCCGACGTCGACCTCGAGGTTATCCACCTCAACGACGTCATTCGGGAGAAGGGGTTCACGACTGGCCGGGACGACCAGCGGGACACGCTGGTGACGGACATCGACGCTGTCGCCGACTGGCTGGCGGGACGCGAGGACGTCCTCTTCGAGTCCCACCTGGCCCATCACTTCCCGGCCGACCGGGTGGTCGTCCTGCGGTGTCACCCCGAGGAGGTCGAGTCCCGGCTCCGCCACCGCGGCGAGCCCGCCCCCACGGTCGCGGAGAACGCCGAGAGCGAGGCGCTGGACGTCGTGCTCGCGGAGGCCGTCGACCGTCACGGTGAGGAGCGGGTCTACGAGGTCGACACCACCGACCTGGACCCCACGGGGGTGACCGCCGCCATCGGGGCGGTCGTCGCAGGCGAGCGCGAGCCGCGTGCCGGGACGGTTTCGTTTGTCGACTACCTATGACGCTGGACCGGTTTCGCTCCGTCGCCGACCGGGTGGTCGCACCCTTTGTCAGCGCTGCCGAGCGTGTCGGACTCACCCCCAACGGCGTCAGCGTCGTCGCGTTCGGGGCCGCCGCGGCCGCGGGGGTCTGCTTCGGAGTCGCTGGGGAGGACGCTACCCTCTACCCGGTGGGCGCACTGCTGGTGATGGTCAACGGCTGGCTGGACGTCCTCGACGGGGCGCTCGCTCGCGAACTCGGCACGGATTCGCGGGCCGGCGACCTGCTCGACCACGTGCTGGACCGCTACGCGGATATCGTCGTCATCGCCGGGCTCGCGGCCGGCGTCGGCCGTTACGGGATTGGTATCGCGGCCGTCACGGGGGTGTTGATGACTTCCTACCTCGGGACCCAGGCTCAGGCGGTCGACCTCGACCGCGTCTACGGCGGGCTGCTGGGGCGCGCCGACCGGCTCGTGCTCGTCACGGTCGTGACTGCTCTCACCCCGTTCGTCGAGCTGACGGCCGCCGGACTCGGACCCGTCGGGTGGCTGCTCGTCCTCTTCGCCGTCGTCGGTCACCTGACCGCACTCCAGCGGTTCTACCTCTCGATGCGCGCCTTGGGAGAAGGGTAGCACGCACAACACGACCGCGGGCTTCTGTGCCTGCTGACAGCAAGAACCCCCCGGACGCTGAATCCCGCTGGATTTGGCTGTCCAGGCTGCGTGGGGCTGAAAGGGGCGAGCGTCTGGACTCGGGGCTTTCTTGCTGTCTTCGGATTTCGCCGTCGGTTCGTCGGCTGGTAACATACTGATACGGTCGTGCGTAATTCTTTGCAAACCCACGAAGCAGAAGACGGGTTCCGTGGTCCGAAACGTCGATTCTCCCCGAGACTGCTGAAATTGCGTACGCACGACCGTATGAGAAGGGCCTGGCGTACGATTTATCCGGTGGGGTAGCCAATCGGAGGTATGGTCCAGTGTGAGATGTGCGGGGCCGAGACGTCCGACCCGAACCGCGTCAAGATCGAGGGTGCGGAGCTTGACGTGTGTGACAACTGCACGGAGTTCGGGACGGAGGTCCGCACCGAGGAGCCCTCGTCGACGTCGACGAAGTACTCGACATCGAGTTCCGGCTCCAGTTCCTCGAGTTCGTCCTCCACGGGCGGGTCGACGGGCTCCTCGTCGGGCGGCCGAAGCCGCCGCGACGACGTCTACGACGACCTCGAGGAGCTCGCCCCGGACTACGGCGGCCGGATCCGCCAGGCCCGCGAGGGTGCGGGGATGAGCCAGGAGGACCTCGCAAAGCAGCTCAACGAGAAAGCCAGCCTGATCCGCAAGCTCGAACACGGCGACACCCTCCCGAGCGACGACGTCCAGGGGAAAATCGAGCGGGCGCTGGACGTGGACCTGACGGCCAGCGGCGGTGACGAGGACGCCGAGTGGAGCGGCGGCTCCTCGACCGGCGAGTACACGCTCGGTGACATGGTCGAGCGCAAGGACTGACCGCGGTAGCTGGCGACTCCCAACCTATTTGCCCGGGCCGACCGCTCACCCGGTATGTTCGTTCTCGTCAACCTGAAGGCGTACCCCTGTGACCCGGTGGCGGTCGCGGAGGCGGCGGCCACTGTCGACGCTGGCACCGATGCGACCGTTACGGTCGCCCCGCAGGCGGCTCATCTCGACCGCGTCGCTGCGACGGGCGTCGGAACCTGGGCCCAGCACGTCAGCCCCGTCGCCAACGGCAGTCACACCGGCAGCACACTCGCGGAGGCGGCCGTCGATGCCGGCGCTGTGGGTACACTTCTCAACCACTCCGAGCGCCGGCTGACACTCGCGGACATCGACGCGGGGCTGGAGTCCGCCGACCGCACCGGCCTCGAGACGTGCGTCTGCGCGAACAACCCCGACCAGGTCGCGGCCGCCGCCGCGCTCGGGCCCGATGCTGTCGCCGTCGAACCCCCGGAACTCATCGGCACGGGCACGCCCGTCAGCGGCGCCGACCCCGGAATCGTCGAGGACGCGGTCGCCGCTGCGGAGCGGACCGACCCCGATGTCGACGTCTACTGCGGTGCGGGGATCTCTACGGGCGACGACGTTGTGGCGGCCCGCGAGCTGGGAGCCGATGGGGTGCTCCTCGCGAGCGGTGTCGCGAAGGCCGAAGACCCCAGGGCTGCGCTCGAGGGGCTGGTCGAGCCACTGTAATCGTTACCCGAGCACCGTCTCCTCGACTGCCTCGACGTACGCGTCGAGCTCCTCCTCGCTCGGCGCCTCGAGTTCCTCGCGCAGGAGGGCCCGGAGCCGGTAGTCGTACGCGCTGCGGCCGACGTGTTCGACCAGTCCACGGGTCCGCAGCCGGCGGTTGTGGGCGTAGGCGTGTGTACGGTCACCGTCGCCGCCGGCCGCGAGGTGGGCGTCCAGCGGCGTCTCTGGGCCGGACTCGGCGTAGTAGGCGAGCATCTCCCGCGTTCGGGTGTCCAGCCCGCCGACCTCGGCTTTGAGTTCCCGGACGACGAGCGGTTCACCCTCACTGTCCGGCCCGCCGGTGTGGTTGTGTTCCGCCGCCGGTGGACGGTCTTTCCCGGCAGTGACGCTCCAGCTGTCTGACCCGCGGCCGCCTGCCATCTCGCCCACCGGGTCGCTGAGTGCCTGTAGTGTCGCCTCGGCGCTGAACGTCCGCGCAGCCTCGCCCCCGGCCGCGTCGGCGACTGCATCGCCGTTCGTCGACGGGCCCGCCGCGCCGTTCGTCGTCTCGCCTCCCGGTGATATCTCGGCGCCCGCGTCGCCAGCCGCGCGTTCCGGGGCCGCGCTCTCCGTCACACTCTCCATCGCCGCCGCGAAGGTGTCGCCCGTCTCGCTCTCCCCGAACGGGTCCCCTCCGCCCTCCTCCGGAGCGGCCGCGAACGGGGCGTCGTCGGTCTCCTCGGCCGGTGCGTCACTCTCGGTGCCCGGCTCCGCGGCAGGCTCGGGCGGCTCGTTGCGCTCTGCCCGCCGCTCGCGCATACGCTCCTGCTCGGTGCGGCCGGGGGCGGCCCCGTCGACCTGGTCGAGCAGCGCGTCGACAAACTGGTCGGCCATCCGGCTCAAATCGCGGGCGTCCTGCAGCTCGGTCTCGAGGTCGCCGATCCGGGAGTTCTTCCGGTCCAGTTCCTCCCTGAGCTCCTCGATACGGTTCTCGCGGGCCTGTTCCTCCTCGCTTATCTGCTCTAACTCGGCGACGAGGTCGGTGCTGACCGACTTCAGGTCCGGGCGCTCGACGTCCTCCAGCCCGGGTGTCGCGCCGGCGTCGAAGGTCTGCTTGCGGTGGAACTGCACCCGGCGGACCGACTCCGACCAGTCGGTCACCAGAAAGCCCTCGCCGTCGTTCAGGTCCTCGACGGCGGTAGCGTACTCCCCGTCCAGCACCCGTCGGACCACGTTGGTGTCGTTGTCCCAGGTCAGCCGGTGCCACAGCAGCCAGTCACACTGGGTGATGAAGTCCTTCTTCACGTCGGCGGGGCGCTGACTGATGCCCACCACGCCGAGCCCGTGTTTCCGGCCGCGCTTGCCGATCTTGATCAGCATCTTCCCGCACTCCCCGACCGAGCCACCCTCGGGGATGTACTCGTGGACCTCCTCGACAAGCAACAAAAAGGGCTGTTTCTGCTTTTTCGCCTTGGCGAAGAGGTGGCGAGCCACGGCGGTCAGGACCGCCTCCGCCTCGCTCTCGTCGAGAAACGAGGAGACGTCGAGGATGATGGGGACGTTCTGCTCCAGGGCCAGCGAGGCCAGCTTCTCGGCGTGGTCCTCGCCGACCTGGATGTCACACTCCTCGTCGGCACCGACGTGAAGGATCTCGTACTCCTCTTTTAGCCCGTAGTACTCGCCGTCGATGTCGACGATAAAGATGCCAAAGCCGTTGTCGAGCAGCTTCTCGGCGACCACACTCGCCGAGTTCGAGTTGTGGACGAACACGCCGTCGGCGATGAAGTTGTCGTTGTGCTCGACGTCGAGGTCGTACACCGCCCGCTGTCCGTCGACCTCCTCGACGGAGACGACCCGCTGCCAGTGGATATCCGACACCCCGAACGCCTTTGCGCGGCCACCGACGTCGAGTTCCTCGACGAGGCGGTTGTACGTCCGACGGCCGGCCTTCTGTTTGCGCGTGAGGTGGTGAACGGACTGTCCGTCAGCCCGGCGCTCGCTGTCCCGCTCGGTCCAGGCTGCCGTCCGTGCGGCAGCGTTGAGTACCGACCCGAACTCCGGGATCATGTCCTTCGAATCGTACCGCTCCCCGTCATCCAGAGCCTCGCAGTAGTCGGCGAGCCGTCGTGCCTTCCGCTCGACGCTCAGGTCGACTGTGTCGGCGAACCGTTCGATGCAGCGCGCGTCGACCCTGAGACGGCGGTACCGGCGCCTGTCACCCTCGTACAACGTGTATTTCTCCCGGACAGTCGCGGAAACCCCGAACTGGGCCAGCAACTCCTTGATCCCGGCAATCAACGATTCCGACTTCGAGATTGCCGTCACCTCTTCCTCGGTGACCGTCCCGTCGCCGTCGAAATACCCCGACAGGAGGCCGGCCCGGAACGGCGCCGGGGCGTCGAAGACCCAGCCCGGGAGCGACTTTTCGCCGGAGCCTCTGCCGAACTCGGCGTCGAGAAACCGGGCGTACGGCTGGAATCCCTTGTTGCAGGTCCGCTCGGAGACGTTGTAGCCACGCGAGTCGAGAAACTCCCGCACCCCGTCGGCGACGTTCGAAATCTGGATCGTCATACCCCCGTCGAACGAGCCTTCCGCCAGATACAGCCCGATCTCCTTTCCTGTCCCGAACTCCAGGTCGAGCGTCCGGTCCTCGACCCGTGGCCCGCTCCGGATGACGCCCCCGTCGACGACGACGTTGTTCGCCCCGCCCAGATACTCCGTGAGGTCGACCTCAGTGACGGAACCGGGGCTCGGGAGCTCCCTGGCGGTCGGCATCCAGGTCCCCTCCTCGACCTGGTCGCCCCTCACCGGCACGATTTCGAGGTCGTCGACGGTGAGAAAGCTGTGGTCTGCGGTCCCGACGAGTTCGGTCCCGTCCTCCAGGGTGATCCGAAGCAGCCGCTCGCCGGTGTGCTCGATTGTCGCCTGTACCTCCCTGAACTCCTGTTCGTACGTGTACCTGTTGAGCGAGAGGACCCGCTCACCCTCCTCGACCCGCTCGATCGGTTTCCGCCCGTCTTCGGTGTAGACGGGCGTTCCTCCGAGGATGCTCTTCCCGCTGCCGCTCTTGCCGGTGATGAACCCACGCCCGGTCAGCAGTTCCACGGCGGGGAGGGACACCGGCGCCCCGGACTGGCCGTCGTTGTCCGAGCCTGCGCTGACGTCGGCGACGGTGATCGCTTCGGTCTCTGGCATTTGTGTGGTCTGGCGGAGCCCGCCACATAACTCTCCGTCAGACGTCCGGCAGACGGCGCGAGCGGTACAAGTCGGCTGGGCCGGGCAGGCGGATGCGGGCGCTACCCGAACAGCCGCTGCCAGAGCGACCGCGGACGGGAGCGCTCGGCCAGGACCACCGAGCAGTCGACTTCGTCGACCACGTCGAGCACCAGCGACCCCGAGACGAGCCGGGAGAGGAGCCCGCGTTCGGTCGCCCCGATCACCACCAGGGACGCGTCTTCGGCGGCGTCCGCGATGGCAGTCTCGACGTCCCCGGTGTCGACGCGGAGCTGTGCGTCGCTCAGGCGGTGCTCCTCGGCCCAGTCGGTGAGGAAGTCCATGCCCGCGGGCTCGTCCTCGTCGGTGACGTGCAGGAGGGTCAGCTCGGCGTCGAACTCCTCGCGCAGCGTCGCAGCCGTCTCCGCGGAGAGGTCCGAATCGGGCCCGCCCGCGGTCGGCAGAAGGATCCGGTCGGGGTCGAACCCGCGGTCCTGCAAGACCAGGAAGTCACACGGCGGGTCCCCGACAACCTCGTCGTAGGCGCTCTCCGCGCGGCCGGGCGAGCCGTGGGCGTCGTTGCCCCACCCCATCACCACCAGGTCGGCGTCGTAGGTCCCGGCGGCGTCGAACACCTCCTCGAAGGACCGGTGGGAAATGACCGTGCGGGTCTCGACGGGGACGTCGAAGGGGGCGGCGTGCTCCTCGGCGTTTTTCAGCAGCTCCTCGGAAGTGTCGTCGATCCGGTCGACGTGTTCGGCCGCCCCGCGAAGCGCCATCTGGTCCGGAACCGTGACGATGTGGGTCGCGACGACGGTTCCGCCGCGCTGTTTGGCGACCGCCGCCGCGAGCGTGACGAGCCCCTTCTCGTGTTTGGGGTTGGCTAGCGAGACCATCACGCGGTAGTCCCCGCCGTCGGGCTGGACGGCGCTGGCTGCCGACACTGCGGGCTCGGGCATCTCGTCGGACCGGGAGAGGATGTACTCCCCGAGGATCCCCTGCTTGTCGGCCCGGGTCCGGGCGTAGGCGAGATACCAGACGAGCGCCGCAGCGACAATCGCGAAGGTGAGCACCAGCGCGTCGCGCTCGACGAACACGAGCAATGCGAAGGAGAACACCACACCCAGCAGCGGCACCAGCGGGTACAGCGGCACCGTGAACTCGGGGGCGTACTCCTCGGGATTCACGTAGCGCATGGCGACGAGCGCGACGTTCAGCAGGCCATAGATGATGAGGTGGAGCCCCGAGGCCGCCCCCGACAGTAACGTGAGTTCGCCGACCAGAATGAACAGGAGGATGAGTCCGCCGGTGATCGCGATGGCGCGGTACGGGGTGCCAAAGCGGGGGTGGATCTCGTTGAGGTTCGGCGAGACGATTCGGTCCCGCCCCATCGCGAAGTTGATCCGCGAGGACGCGAGGATGGAGGCGTTGGCGCTCGAGGCGGTCGCCAGCAGCCCCCCAAAGAGCAGCGCACCGCCCATCAGCGCACCCTGCAGGTACTCCGCTACCTCGACGACGGCGATGGGGTTCTCGCCGGTCTGGACGACGTTTGCGATGAAGCCGTCGGGGACGGCCGCGCTCATCACGATCAGCACCAGCGCGTAGATGACCGTCACGAGCACGACGCTGCCGATGACGGCCCGCGGGAGGTTCCTGCCGGGGTCTTTGATCTCCTCGGCGACGCTGGTGATCTGGACGAAGCCGAGGTAGGAGACGAAGATGAGGCCGGTGGTCTCGAGCGTCGCCGTGACGCTGCGGGCGTCGGGGAGGTTCGCGGGGTCGGCACGCAGCGTTCCGAGGAAGGTGAAGACGGCGAGGATGGCGACCAGCAGGATGACGATGATGTTCTGGAGGCGGCCGGTCTCCTTCGCGCCGACGTAGTTGATCGTGACGAAGAAGGCGGCAGCAGCCAGCGCCGCTACGGTGACGAACGGAAGCGTGACCGGGCCGAGGTCGAACCCACCCGAGAGCCCAAAAATGCGGGCGATATAGCGGCCAAAGCCGACCATATAGAAGGCGCTGGCGAAAGCGAGTCCGAGCCAGTTGGCCCAGCCAGCGACGGACCCGAACAGCGGGCCGAGCGCGTGGTTGACGTAGTAGTAGGCCCCGCCGGACCGTGGCATGGCTGTTCCGAGTTCGCTGGCCGAGAGGGCGGTGAACATGGCGATCACGCCGCCCAGCAGGAATGCCACGGACGCCAGCGAGCCCGACCGGAGGATCGCCTCCCCCGGGAGCACGAAGATACCGGCACCGATCATCGTCCCGACGCCGATGGTAAGCGCCGCCAGCGGCCCGAGGTCCTTGGCGAGGTCCTCTTCTCCCGTGCTCACGACCCGCCCTCCTCCTCCTCGGTACTCGACCCGCTCTCTCCATCTCCCCCCGTCTCTTTCGGCCGTACGTCCGGCAGCACGACGACCGGCCGGTCGGTCCGGGTCACGATGTCCAGCGCCACGTCGCCGGTCAACAGCTGTACCCACCGGCTCCCGCCACGTGGCGTGATGACGACCGCCGTGGCACCGTGGTCCGCCGCCGCCCGAACGATGGTTTCGGCGACGTCGGTCCCGTAGCGGAGGTCGGTCTCCAGGTCGGCCGAAGGCAGGTGGTTCGCGAGCCCTCCCTCGACGGCCCCGAATATCTTCTCGGCTTCCTGTTCGCGCTGCTCGACGCCAGCCTTGTCCGGCGCCCCGCCAGCTTTCTCGATGACGTGGACGGCTACGACGTGGTCCGGGTCCTGGCTCGCCAGCGCCCGGACGCTCGCGGCGGCGTCCTCGACGGAGGCCACCGGGAGCACGACCCGCACGAAGAGATCGCTCATCGGTCGCAGCGGACCCGGCTGCGATTGACTATGGCTGTCCGGCGAGCGAACGAGGGTATCATACCGGTGCCCTCGACCGGGTCACGTTTAACTGTTGACATCCGCCGCGACCGCGTTCACCGTCCCGAGGCCGGTCTCTGCCGCGCCGACATCCCGAAAAGAAATCCACTTACACGCCCCGATGAAAGTTCTGTTAATGTCGGTGACCGGGACGTGCACGTGATTGTCGTCGGTGCGGGACAGGTCGGCTCGTCCATCGCCGAGAGCCTGGCACAGGAACACGAGGTCGTCGTGGTCGACATCGACGAGGAGCGCGTGGAGGCGCTGACCTACGACCTGGACGTGCTCGCAATCGAGGGTGACGGGGCCTCGCTGTCGACGCTGCGGGAGGCGGGGATCGACGAGGCCGACATGGTAATCGCGAGCACCGACGCCGACGAGACCAACATCGTCACCTGCGGGACGGCCAAGACGGTCGGCGACCCGTTCACCATCGCCCGCGTCAAGCGCACCAACTACCTGGAGACCTGGGAGCACGCCGAGGGGGCCCTGGGTGTGGACTTCATGGTCGGGACGAACCTGCTGACCGCCCGGACGGCGGCCCAGGTGATCGGCCTCCCCTTCGCCCGCGACGTCGACAGTTTCGCCGGCGGGCGCGTCCAGATGGCGGAGTTCGAGATTCCCGAGGGGAGCCCCCTGTGTGGGCAGACCGTCCAGCAGGCCGACCGGTTCGAGTCGCTGACCTTCGCGGCGGTCATCCACGAACCCGAGGACGACGGCGACGAGAGCCAGGAAGACGGGAGAGGCGAGGTCGTCATCCCCACGGGTGCGACTGTGCTCGATGCCGGCGACGAGGTCGTCGTCATCGGCTCGAACGGGAGCGTCCAGGCGATGGCCGCGGAGATCGGCCCCCACACAAGCGGGGCCTCGGACGTGCTCGTCGTCGGCGGCAGTGACATCGGCTACCAGGTCGCCCACCTGCTGGAGCGGCGCGGCCTCAGTCCGCGCCTCATCGAGCGAGACCCCGAACGCGCCCGCGAACTCGCCGAGCAACTCCCGAACACCACCGTCCTCGAGAGCGACGCCACCGACCGGAGGTTCCTCGAACGCGAGCACATCGGCGAGGTTGACGCGGTGGTCGCGGCGCTCGATAGCGACGAGAAGAACCTGCTCGCCTCACTGCTGACCAAGCGGCTGGGGGCTGACCGCACGGTCGCCATCGTCGACGAGGGCGCGTACGTCACGCTGTTCGAGGAGGTCGGCGTCGACGTGGGGATCAACCCCCGGGCGGTGACGGCCGAAGAGATCACCCGGTTCACCCGGGAGCGCTACGCCGAGAACGTCTCGCTGATCGGGTCCGACCGCGCGGAGATAGTCGAGTTCACTGTCGAGGAGGAGAGCGTCCTGGTGGGACAGACGATCGCCGATGCCGCCGCCGACCTGCCCGATGGCGTGGTGGTCGGCGCCATCGTCCGGGATGACGACTTCGTCATCCCCCGCGGGGGAACGACCGTCGAAGTCGGCGACTCTGTCGTCGTCTTCGTCGATGCCGACGTCATCGAGGAAGCAACCGCGGCTCTCTGACCGTGGTCTCAGTCCGCGTCGACTGGCGGGCCAGCCTCAGTCTCGTCGGCAGTGTCCTCAAATACCTCTCGCTCCCCCTCCTGTTCCCGCTGGGGGTGGCGGTCTACTTCGGCGAGGATATCCTGACGTTCGCTGCGGTCGCTGCCGTCACACTGACGCTCGGGTTCGCACTCGAGCGGCTCGACCCCGACCCCGACATCGGCACCCGCGAGGGATTTCTGATGGTTGCGGCGACCTGGCTCGCGGTCGCGCTGGTCGGGACGCTCCCCTACATCATCGCGGGTGCGGGGACCGCTTCGACGCTCGCACACCCGGTCAACGCCCTCTTCGAGAGCATGAGTGGGTTCACAACCACGGGCGCGACGGTGATGGGCTCGATCGGGCTCGAGCAACACTCCCACGCGCTCCTGCTGTGGCGCCAGCTGACCCAGTGGCTCGGCGGGATGGGAATCGTCGTCCTCGCGGTCGCGATCCTCCCGGAACTCTCCGTCGGGGGCGCCCAGTTGATGGACGCCGAGGCGCCCGGACCTGGTATCGAGAAACTCACCCCACGGATCGCCCAGACCGCCCGGGTGCTCTGGCTGGTCTATCTCGCGTTTACCGTCGTGGAGTTCCTGTTGCTGTACAGCGCCCACCTCGCCGGCCTGGCACCGAACATGGGGCTGTACAACGCCGTGCTCCATCCGCTCACGACGCTGCCGACCGGTGGCTTCTCCCCGGAGGCTCGCTCCATCGAGGCCTTCTCTGCCACCGTCCAGTGGATCATCATCCCGTTCATGGTCGTCGCGGGGACGAACTTCGCGCTGTTCTGGGGAGCGCTCACCGACGGCCCCTCGCGGTTGCTCGAGGACGCCGAGTTCCGGTACTACGCGGGCCTGCTCGGCGTCGGGACGGCACTCGGGGCCGGTCTACTCTACGGCGGCGTGGGGATCGGCCTGGCCGAACTTCCGGTGGAGGTTGCACCGATCCCCGGCGAACTGGAAGACGCACTGCGCCACGGCGCCTTCCAGGCGGTGTCGATCATAACTACCACGGGGTACGCGAGCATGGACTTCAACACCTGGAGCGGGGCCAGCCAGTCGGTGCTGCTCGTCGCGCTGTTTCTGGGTGGCTCGGCGGGGTCGACCGGCGGTGCGATCAAGATGGTCCGGACGCTGGTCATCCTGAAG
Organism: uncultured Halobacteriales archaeon; assembly: GCA_964583735.1. Taxonomy (GTDB): domain Archaea; phylum Halobacteriota; class Halobacteria; order Halobacteriales; family Haloarculaceae; genus Salinirussus. Next base: position 13,740 of record CAZOWU010000010.1, read on the forward strand.
GCGGTCAAACGCGAACTGTTCACGACGGTCCACCCCGAGGCGGTCTCGCCGGTCCGGCTGGGCGGCCGGGCGCTCGACGAGACTGCCGTCCGGGGCATCTTCTCGTTTACCCTCCTCTACCTGGTCATCTTCTTCGTCGGCGTCGCGGTGCTGGCAGTGGACGCCTCCCGGGCCGCCGAGGCGATCCCACTGTTCGACATCGTCTCGGCAACCGCGGCGACGCTCGGCAACGTGGGCCCGGGCTTCGGGGTCGTGGGGCCGATGAACAGCTACCTTCCCTTCACGGACCTCTCGAAGCTGGTGATGGTCTTCCTGATGTGGGCCGGCCGGCTGGAGATCCTGCCGGTGTTCGTCCTGCTGACGCGGGCGTACTGGCGGACCTGAGCCCGCCGCCGCTACTCGACGCCCCTGCCGGACGGCCCGACAACGACAGCTTTTCGGTGCTTTCGCCCAATACGTGGATATGACCACAGGCGTCGTTCTGCTGAACTTCGGTGAACCCTCCGAACCGGACCGCGAGGCAGTCGTCGACTACCTCGAACGCATCTTCCTGGCCAACGCGGACCTCGAGGAGTACGACTCCGAGGAAGCTGCCCGCGAGCGCTCTCGCAAGCTGGCACAGCGCCGTGCACCGGGTCTGATCGAGGAGTACGAGGAGATCGGCGGTTCGCCGCTGAACGAACAGGCCCGCGGCCAGGCCGAGGCACTCGAGGCCGAACTCCGCGACCGCGGGTTCGACGTCACCACGTACATGGGAATGCAGTACACGGAGCCGCTGATCCCCGACGCCGCCGCGGCCGCCCACGAGGACGGCGTCGACCGCGTGGTCGGCTTCCCGGTCTACCCGCTGTGTGGCCCCTCGACGAACGTCATCTCGCTCGACGAACTCGAGGAGTCCATCGACGACCTCGGCTGGGAGGCGCCCTTCCAGGCGATTACCGGCTGGCACAAGCACCCCGAGTACAACCACATCCGTGCCGAGAACATCGCCGACCACGCCGAGGAGTGGGGCGTCGACCTCGCGGACGAGGACACCGCGCTCGTCTTCTCTGCACACGGCACGCCAAAGCACTACCTGGAGGAGGGGAGCCGCTACGACATCTACGTCGACGAGTACACCTCGGTCGTGGCCTCGCTGCTGGGCGTCGAGGAGTACCACCTCGGCTTCCAGAACCACGAGAACCGCGACATCCCCTGGACCGAACCGGAGGTCGAGGACCTGGTCACGGGACTGGACGCCGAGCGGGTCGTGGTCGAGCCGGTCAGCTTCCTCCACGAACAGAGCGAGACGCTCTCCGAACTCGATATCGAACTCCGCGAGGAGGCAGAGGAGGCCGGCCTGGACTTCTACCGCGCACCCATCCCACACGACGACGAGCGGCTGCCGGAGGTCTTCGCAGACCTGCTCGAGCCGTTTCTCGCGGACTTCGCGCCGGGGTACTACCAGTACCGCCAGTGCAAGTGCCGTGACGTGCCCGGGACAATGTGTCTGAACGCCCCCCAGGAGACACCCCACGCCGAGGGGATGCCCGCGGCCGACCCCGACGCGGACCTCGAGGCCGACGACTAATATGCGCGTTGTCACCGTCGGGGCGGGCATCACGGGACTCGCGTTGACGCACTCCCTCGTCGAGCGCGGCGTCGACGCCGTCGCGCTGGAGGCCCGCGAGGCGGCCGGCGGGGTGATCCAGTCCCGGCCGGTCGGTGGTACCGTCGCCGAGGTCGGTCCCCAGCGGATGCGCGCAACGCCGGGCGTCCGCGAACTCGCTTCGGCCGCCGGTCTCGAGGACGACCTCGTCACGGCCGAGGGCGGGACGCTGTTTGTCTACGCCGACGGCCGACTTCGGGAGGCACCGACCTCCAGAGAGGCGTTTTTCAGCACTGACCTCCTCTCGTGGCCGGCCAAACTCCGGCTGCTGGCCGAGCCGCTGACGCGGCCGGGGATCGAGCAGGAAACCGTCGCCGACACCTTCACCCGGAAGTTCGGCCGACAGGCCTACGAGCGGTTTATCGGGCCGCTCTACGGCGGGCTCTACGGCTCGGACCCCGCGGAGATGCCCGCCGCCTTCGCCCTCTCCGGGCTGATGGACCGCGAGGAAGAGGCCGGCAGTATGCTCCGTGCCTTCCTCGAGCGCGTCGGGCAGGGCGAGAAGGCCCCGCCGGCAACCGTCGAGGGCGGCCTCCAGCGACTCCCGGAGGGGCTCGCCGACCGCTACGACGACCGCGTCCGGCTCGGCGAGGCAGTCACCGGGATCCGGCCGGCCGGGCAAGCCCCTGGCGAGGAGGATACCAGGGCGGTCGCGACAGCCCCGGACGGTGGCGTGACTGCCGACACAGGCTACACCGTCGAGACGGCTGCGGACAGCTACGAGGCCGACCACGTCGTGGTGACTGCACCGGCAGGTGTCGCAGGCGACCTGCTCGAGGGGGTCGCCCCGGGTGCCGACCGGCTGCGCGAGCTGACCTACAACCCGCTCGCGCTGGTCTACCTGGAGAGCGAGGGCAGCCCCGCCGACGGCCTGGGCTACCAGGTCAGCTACCAGGAGGAGTTGCACACGCTCGGTGTCTCGTTCAACGGCGTCCTGTTCGGCCGTGGTAGCCTCTGTACGGCATTTCTCGGCGGGATGCACGAGCCCGAGCTTCTGGAGGCGTCCGACGACCGGCTGGGCGACATCGCCCGCCGGGAGTTCGAGGCGGCGACGAGCACCGGGGCAACAGTGCTCGACGTCGAGCGCCGCGAGCGGTGGTTCCCGGCCTACGACCACACCTGGTGGGGGACCGAGGAGGTCGAGACGCCACCTGGCGTCCACCTGGCGACGAACTACACCGCGCGAATGGGGATCCCGAGCCGCGTCCGCGAGGCAACGGAGCTGGCCGAGGACCTCGCCGAGGACGCGAGCAGCGCGGACGGCTGACCCACTCGCTATCCGGGCCCAGACTGGCCTGCTCCGCGGGGTTGCTGGTCACACCCGGGGGCGCGGTTACCGTTCACACCCCAACTCAGCGGCCGGAGGGAGCGCCTCGTCCCCACCGACCATCGTGCGTGGCGCGAGGTCGACAGCTGTGCCGGCGTCCGCCGACAGTTCCCCGACCCAGGCGGGGTTCGTCGCTTGGTGGTCGGCGGCCCGCAGCGTCACACTGCCGAGAACAGTTTGGAACGTCCCGCCCTCCAGCGTCTCCCGGACCGCGTCCGGTGTGGTCCGTCCGGCCTCCTCGACGGCGCTCGCCAGCACACGCAGCGAGTCGGCGGCCACGCGGTCGAGGTCTTCGGGCTCTCTCCCGGCCGCCCGCTCGTAGCTGCGGACGAACGCTCGGTTGTTGCCGGTCCCGAGCGAGTGGTCGTAGGCCATCCCGGCCAACAGCCCGTCCGCGCTCTCGCCGAGCAGGTCGCGGTCGCCCGAGAACAGCCGGTGGGCGACCAGCGCCGTCTCCCCGCCGAGTCCGGCTGCCGCCGCCCGGTCGAGAAAGGCCCCGAAGCTCTCGCCGGCCAGCCCCAGTACGACTGCGTCCGGCCCAGCATCGCGGATGTCCTCGACGACACCGCCGAACTCCGTCCCACCCAGCGAGACGGGCCGCGAGCCGACCTCGGCGAACGCGGTCGCTCCGGCCAGCCGCCTGCGCGTCCACTCGTAGACCGTATTCCCGTACGCGAAGTCGTTGTACAGGAAGTACACCTCGGGGCCGAGTCGCGCGAGCGTGTGCTCGGCGACGGCCGTCGCGAGCTGGACGGTGTTCGTCCCGACCCGGAACGTCCAGTCGTTGCACTCGCTGCCCGTGATGGCCAGCGACTGTGCGCCCGAGAGGTAGACGACCGCAGAACGCCGTGCGACCTCGGCGGTCCCGAACGCCGCCCCCGCACCGACCCCGCCGACGAGGGCGTCGACGTCCTCCGCCGCGAGCAGCCGCTGTACCGCCTGCCTCGCGCGGTCCGGCGCGAACCCGGTGTCACCGTAGACCGCATCGAGTTCGACCCCGAACTCCGGGGACGCGTTGAGCCGCTCCACGGCGAACTGTGCGGCCTCCCGGTGACGCCGGCCAACGTCGGGGAACGGGCCGGAGACCGGGCTGAGAACCCCGACAGTCAGCGTCTCCGGTCCGGCCTCGGTTCCGGTCGCCGTCTCGGTCCCGGGACCGGATTTGGTCTCGGCTTCGGTGGATGCCGTCGGTAGCAACCCCCCGCCGTCCCCTGTCGTTGTCGTCGTCTCGTCGTCGAACAGCGTTCCCGAGCCGTCCCCGGTTCCCGGCTCCTCACCCTGGCAGCCGGCCAGCCCGGCAGCGCCGGCCAGACCGAGCGCCCGGAGCACCTGTCGCCGCGTTTGCCTCCGTCTCATCGATACAGTCAGGGCGGGGATACGACAGAATACGCTTTGTGCCCGCGGCAACCCCCCTGAGGGTGTCGTCGGGCTACCGTTCGACCGACTTCGCCGTCTCGACGAATGCCTCGACAGACTCGACGGGAGTGTCCTTGTTGACGCCGTGGCCGAGATTGAGGATGTGACCGGCCGGGCCGGCCTTCTCGATGACTTCGCGGGTGCGCTCGCGGACGACATCGGGCTCGGCAAACAGGTCTGACGGGTCCAGGTTGCCCTGGACGGGTATCTCCCCGAGCTGGTCGCGTGCCGCGGCCATGTCGACGGTCCAGTCCAGCCCGACGACGTCGGCTCCGCTGTCGGCGAGCTGGCCGAGGCGCCCGCCCATCTGCCGGACGAAGACGATCGCGGGGGCGTCCAGGTCGGCGAGGATCTCCCGGTGCAACGGGAGGACGAATTTCTGGTAATCGGCGGGGGAAAGCGCCCCGGCGTAGGTGTCAAAGAGCTGGACGACGTCGGCGCCGCTGTCGATCTGGAAGGAGAGGTAGTCCCGGACGACGTCGGCGAAGGAGGACAGCAGCGTCCGGAAAGCCTCGGGGTGGCGGGCCCGCAGCCGCCGGAGGGGCATATTCGTCCGGCTAGGGCCGCCGGCGACGGCATAGGAGGCAAGCGTGAAGGGACCGCCCGCGAACCCGATAATGGCTGTCTCGTCACCGACCTGGCGGTTCAGCCGCCCCAGCAACTCGCCCACGTAATCCAGTTCTTCTGTCACGTCGCCGTGTGAGCGGTCGACGTCCTCGGGGCCGTCGACGGGGTCTTTGACGACCGGGCCGACACCGGATTCGATGTGGTAGGAGAATCCGAGCGGCTCGAGGACGGTGAGGATGTCCGAGAACATCACCAGCCCGTCCGGGCGGTAGTATTTCCAGGGGAGCACGGTGATTTCGGTGGCCACCTCGGGGTCTTTGATCGCCTCGAGAAAGGAGTACTCCTCGCGGAGTTCGCGGTACTCGGGGATGTGGCGGCCGGCCTGGCGCATCAGCCAGACGGGCGGCCGCTCAGTGCGCTCTCCGCGGGCCGCGCGGACGAGCAGGTGGTCGGCTCCCATCGTTCGGGAGTTGGCGGGTTGCCTGATAAGCGCTTTCCATCCACGGGCCGGGCTGCCGACCTGTCCAGACTGCCGGACTGGCCACGCCGGCGGTGTTTGGACAATCATTTATTCTCGCGCCCGAATCGAAACCTATGGGACAGTCGCGCATCCTGATTCTGGGGCCGCCGGGGGCCGGCAAGGGCACCCAGTCCGGCAACATCGCCGAGGAGTACGGCATCGAACACGTCACGACGGGGGACGCGCTCCGTGGCAACAAGGACATGGACATCTCCGACATGGACACGGAGTACAATACGCCACGGGCGTACATGGAAGCCGGCGACCTCGTGCCGGACGCCGTGGTTAACGCAATCGTCGAGGAAGCCCTCTCCTCGGCCGAGGGGTTCGTTCTCGACGGGTATCCGCGGAACCTCGAGCAGGCCGAGGAGCTGTCGGAGATGACCGACATCGACGTGGTCCTCTCGCTCGAGGTTTCTCGTGGAGAGCTGGTCGACCGGCTGACCGGGCGACGGGTCTGTGACGACTGTGGCGCCAACTTCCACGTCGAATTCGACCAGCCCGAGGAGGAGGGCGTCTGCGACGCGTGCGGGGGTGAGCTTGTCCAGCGTGAGGATGACCGCCCGGAGGCCGTCGAGAACCGCCTCGACGTCTTCGACGAGAACACCGCCCCGGTGGTCGACCACTACCGCGACCACGACGGCTTCGTGACAATTGACGGCGAGCAGCCGCCCGCCGAGGTCTGGGCGGAGATCGATGCTGCGGTCCGAGACCGGACCGGTGCGGCCGAGTGACCCCCGCCCGGCAACGCGCGGGTCGGGTGCAACGCAGGTCTGGCGGCGCGGGGAGCAGCGGAGTAAAAGGTTCATAACCGACGACCACAACAGGGTACGACAAGGATGGCAAAGACCGAGCGAAGGGTAGAAGACATCGTCGGAGACGGCGAGGAGATGGCCGACGCGCTGTCGGCAGTCCTCGGCGTTGCCGACGAGAAAGGAACCGTCTCGTGGGGGGACGTCAGCGACGACCTCTCGAGCGGGGAGTGGGGACGGCTCATCGAGTCGGGCCTGCTCGTCGACGCCGGCGGTGACGGGTTCGTTCTCGACGACCCAGAGGGGGTCCGGGAGGCCCTCTCGGAAGCCGAGCCCGCGGAGAGTGAGGACAAAGACCTCAGCTGGTCGCGGCGCGACAAGGTCGCCGCCGTGGGCGTCCTCTTGCTCTTTCTGGCCTACTCACAGCAGGGGCTCCGTGACGTCATCGCTGGCGACGGGATCAACCTCGTCATCGGGCCGCTGAGTGCCACGCTCCCGTTCCACGTCGTGGTGTTGATCCTCGCGCTGGCGACGGGGCTGTGGACCGCTGTCCTCCAGGACAACATGATGGACACCTCCATCATGTCCGACTACCAAGAGACCCAAAAGAACTTCAAGGAGAAAATCGAGGAGGCCAAAGACCGCGGTGACGAGGACCGCGTCAAGGAGCTGCGCCAGGAACAGATGGAGGAGATGGACCTGGGCGTCTTCAAGGCCCAGTTCCGCCCGATGGTGTGGATCATGTTGCTCACCATCCCGGTGTTCCTGTGGATCTACTGGATGGTGCTCGACGGCCACGTCGTCGAGACGGGGACCGCCATAGTGTTGCCGCTGGTGGGCGAGGTGCCGACCTGGCAGACGGCCGTGATCGGGCCGATACAGGTGTGGCTGGTCTGGTACTTCATCTGCTCGCTGAGCTTCTCGCAGATCATGCGGAAGGCGCTGAACGTGCAGGTTTCGCCGACCTGACCGGCTTCGACGCTGGTCGCTGCTGCTCTACCCCGCTCCGGACGCGGCGGACGGCGACCTATCTGCCTCATCTCCCTGCCGGGAAACTCGCAACCCCTTTGCCCCTGCCGG
>CAZOWU010000011.1:0-19902 GCA_964583735.1 uncultured Halobacteriales archaeon
CGTTCCAGGGGCCGGGGACCGCCGTCGCCAGTATCTGTGGCCACCACGTCTCGGTTGACCGGTCGTACATGATGAGGTTGTCGTTGACCAGCCGGCCCGACACCCCGAAGGTCGTCCCCCCGCGGTCGAAGCCGAGGACGGTGCCGGTCAGCGGACAGTAGGTCACGCTGACCGGGTCGCCCGCGAGCTCGTCGTTGACGATCTCGTGATGGGCGAGGATTTTTTGTGGGTAGGCCTTCGCCACGCCGTCCCGGACCACGCCGAAGACCGGGTCGCCGTCGGCGAGAAAGTCGGCCTCGGAGGGGGCGATGAACGAAGGCTCGTCGATCGAGGGGATCCCGTCCTTGTCCGGCCCGCCGGAGACCGCCTCTTCACGGATTTCCGACGGCTCCATCGGGAGCGGGAGGCGGTTTTCAGCCGCGGGTGCGGTCGCCCTGCTCCCGTCACCGGCGTCGGTCCCGGCATCCGCGCCGCCCGTACAGCCTGCAAGCGTCACCACGCCGAGCGACGCGAGCGACGCGAGCGCCTGCCGCCGTGTGAATCGGGTCATAGATCCGTGTACGGCCAGCGACGGATTAACCGTTGACCGACTGTGCGGAGCCGATACACACCGCCCGGACCGGTCCGGGCGACAGTCAACTCCGAAAGAAATCTAGACTGATACGGTCGTGCGTACTTCCTTTCGAGACCACGAAACAGAAGACGGGCTCCGTGGTCCGAAACGTCGATTCTCCCCGAGACTGCTGAAATTGCGTACGCACGACCGTATGAGTCCGGAGAGACTCCACACGGAGTTCGCAGAACAGGTTTCTATCAACCGACCAACCGCCCTTCCGGAGGGACACGCCCTCCGGAGACCATGGAAGAACGACCGACACGCAGGTCGATCCTGCGAACGGGCGCAGCGCTTGGAACAGCTAGCCTGGCCCTGGGTGCAGCCGGTGCGGTGACGGCTGCCTCCGGGAAGGGCGACGAGAACGGCAACGGCAAGCAGTTCGACCGCGTCTACGCGAACGATGTCCTCTGGCGGACGAACGTCGTGAAGGTACTCGACGAGGAACCGGAGCCAAACGACGACAGCTACTTCGTCAACGACGGGACGAGCGCCTCGCTCCCGCCCAACGGCGGTGTCAACGGCGGGGGGTCGCCGTTCGTCTCCGAGTCCGCCCCGGGCGACCGGGACTGGAACGGCGGCCAGTGGGTCCACTACAGCGCCCAACTCGCCGACGGCGTGACGCTCGAGGAGCCACTCACCTCCGAGTCGGACGTTCTGGCGGCCGAGGACGCTGAGAAGCTTACCATCAGTAACGGCCGCCCAGACATCGAAGGCGCGCCGCCGAACTACTTCATCTGCCCGCTGAACGGCCGGGCCTGACTGCACGGGCGAGTTCCCATCCCGTTTTTTTGCCTGCCCGGCGAACGTGTGGGTATGAACGAGACGCGCCGTCGGGTACTCGACGCGCTCGCCGAGGGGCCGGTCACGGGACCGACCCTGGCTGACCGGCTGGGAGTCTCGCGAGCGGCGGTCTGGAAACAGGTCGAGGTACTCCGCGAGGCAGGGTTCGAGGTCGCGAGCACGGACGACGGCTACGAACTCCGTGCCGTGCCCGAGTTCGGCGGTGCGGCCGTCGAGTACGGCCTCGAGGCCCCCTTCGGAGTGGAGTACCACGACACCGTCCCGAGCACCAACGACCGGGCGCGAGAACTCGCTGCGGAGGGCCGGGAGAATGTGGTCGTGCTGGCGGACGCCCAGACCGGGGGCCGGGGCCGGCTTGACCGGGAGTGGACCTCCCCGCCCGGCGGCATCTGGCTGTCCATCCTGGTCCGGCCCGACGTACCGCCGGCCCACGCCCCGGCATTCACACTGGCGGCCGCCGTCGCCACCACCCGCGCAGCCCGAGAAGCCGGCGCCGAGGCGGTCATCAAGTGGCCGAACGATATCCTCGTGCCCGGCGAGGGCAGAGAGGGAAGCGAGGACGACGACACGCAAGCCGGCGAGCGCAAGCTCGCGGGGATCCTCACCGAGATGGAGGGGGAAGCCGACCGGGTCTCGTGGCTGGTCGTCGGCATCGGGGTGAACGCCAACGTCGACCCCGGAACGCTGCCGGCTGGACAGCCGGCGACGAGCTTGCGTGCCGAGGTCGGCGAGGTGGACCGCCGGCTGTTCACCCAGCGGCTGCTGGAGGAGTTTCACGACCTCTGCGGGGGTCTAGAGGCCGTGGTGGCGGCCTGGCGCGAGTACGCCAGCACCCTGGGCCGGCGGGTGCGCGTCGAGACGCCGGCCGGCGAGGTCGTGGGTGAGGCTGTCGATATCCGGTTCCCGGGGACGCTCGTCGTCGACACCGGAGACGGCCACGAGGAAGTGACAGCAGGGGACTGCGAGCACCTGCGGTCGGTCTGACCAAGCCGGCGGCAGACGGGAGCGAAGCGGCCGGTCAGGACGGCGAAACCCGGACGGTCAGGACGGGGACAGTCGAGGACCGCACCACGCGCTCGGCGACGCTGCCGAGGATGAGCCGGTCAACACCGGTCCGGCCGTGTGTCCCCATCACGACCACGTCACACCCCTCGTCTGCGGCGTAGGCGACGACCTCCCGGGCCGGCGACCCCTCCCTGAGCGTCCGCTCGACCGGCACCTCCAGGCGGTCTTCGACGGCGTCCAGCGCCTGTTCGCCCTCAGTGTTGAGCTGGCGGCTGACTCCCTCGAACGAACCCTCGACCGGCAGGTCCGACAGCGATGCGGTGTCGACGACGTACAGCGCGTGGACGCGAGCGTCGTGCTCGGCGGCGAGTTGGCCCGCGTGCTCGATGACTGCCTCCATCCCCGCGGAGCCGTCGGTCGGGAGCAGAATGTCGTCGTACATACCTAGACCGAGGATGCGATAACAGATATAACCACGTGAGCGAGCGTCACGGACGGCCTGCGGTGCGCTCGGCCGGGACCGCGGATGGAACGGTGAGTCATAGTGATTCTTGTCGTCTGTTCCCGGCGCGTGCCGACCCCGATGCGGGCAATCGCCGGGACATCGGGACAACAATCACTATCAGGCGTGGACGACCCGCTTGACGTCCTGGACACCCGCCCGGCGGACGACGGCCCGCAGGATGTCCCGCGCGCCAGTGAGGTTGTCGGAGTCACCGTCGAGCACGAGCAGGTCAGCGGGCCTGTCCTCCTCGAGGAGGCCGGAGTCGAGCCCGGCAATGTGTGCACCGTTGCGGGTGGCCATCCGGAGGACCTCTGTGCTGGTGACGTCGAACAGCTTGGCAGTGAACTCCATCTCGCGGAACATCGAGGGGCTATTGAGAAAGGCGTTGTCGGTGCCCAGGGCGACAGTCGTCCGGTCGAGGAGCTCCCGGACCGGCGGCGTGCCGACGTCGGTGACGATGTTCGAGCGCGGACAGACGACCACCGGGGTCCCTCTGTCTGCAACCCGCTCGAGGTGGAGTTCCTCGGCGTGGACCATGTGGACCAGGAAGTCGGGGTCCAGGTCGAGCGCGGCGTTGATGTCACTGGACCCGGCCTCGCCGGCGTGGATCGCAAAGAGCTTGTCGGCGCTGGCGGTGGCGTTGCGCTCGCGCGTGAAGTCGGCGTCGTCGGCGCCGCTGGCCCCGAAGCCGTCGGCGGCCTCCATGGCCGCAGTCGACCCCCGGCCGAGGACGACCGGGTCGACCGCGACGCCCGCGGCGGCCTCCCGGGCGGCCTCGACGCCCTCGACGTCCCCCTCGCGGAATTCGATACAGGCGGCCGTCCCGGCCCGCGTCATGAACTGCAGGGAGCGGCGGATCCCGGCGACGACCGCCTCGTGGTCGGCCGCCCGCAGTAGCCGGTGTTTGAGCCCGTCGGGCGGGGCGACCAACTCCTCCAGCGAGAGGCCCTCGCCGGCCTCCTTGGCGATCGAGTCGCCCAGGTGGGTGTGTGCGTTGACGAAGGCGGGGAGAATGATGTCGTCGCTGGGGGTCTCGACCTCCTCGATGGCCGCCACCCGGCCGTCCTCGACGGTAACACGGGCGTCGGCCGGCTCGAACTCCGGCCCCCGGAGGACCGTTCCCTCGAGGATCATCTGTCGGCCTCCAGAAAGTCGTCGAGCGTGGCGTTGATCCCGGGGCGGACGTCCCGGACCCGGGAGCCGTCGAGGTCCAGTCCAAGCGCGCGGACGGCGGCGTTGCCGACCCGCTCGCTCTCCTCGGCGGGGGCGTACACCCCCAGTCGCCACTGGTCGCGCTGGGCGGCCCGGAGGGCGCCGACGAGTGTCGACTGGTCACCCAGGCGGCGGACCTCACCGTTGACCAGCACCCGCGAGGTCGACTCCGTCATCGTCGGTTCCGGGGGTACATCGAGGATGACGTGAGAGGGCTCGACACCGGCCTCGCCCGCGATGTCGGCCTCGAAGCCCCGGACCTCCTCGTGGTCGGCGGTCCGGAGTTCCTCGGAAACGGCGTCCATCTCGGCCCAGACCGCTCGCTTGTGGAGGCGGCGCTGGTCGAGCCGGCGGGCGTACTCGGCGGTCGCCTCCCGGTCGCGAAGCGACACCAGCAGGTCGTGGTCGTCCATCCGCCGCAGCCGCTCGGGGTCGACGCCGCTCTCGACCAGCCGTTCGGTCCCTCGCCGGAGCATCACCTTCGCGATTCGAGCGACGTGGTGGGAGTAGACGGTGGGGTTCATCAGCGCCCGTGCGAGCAGCAGGCTCTCGGCGGTCTGGACGTTCCCCTCGTCGAGCACGAGGTCGCCATCGACGAAACACAGCTCCCGGACCAGCCGCTGGTGGTCGATGGTCCCGTAGGGGACGCCGGTGTGGTGGGCGTCCCGGACCAGGTAGTCCATCCGGTCGACGTCGAGTTCGCCGGAGACCAGCTGGCCGAACTGACCGTCACCGGCGATGAGCCCCGCGATCCGGTCGGGGTTGAGGCCGTGCTCGGAGAGGATGCGGGCGACCGCACCCTCCCCGACCAGGCCATCGACCTCGTCGTGGTACTTCCCGGTGTGGCGGTAGATGAGGTCCTCGATGTTGTGACTGTAGGGAGCGTGGCCAACGTCGTGCAGGAGGGCGGCGGCACGCACGCGCTCGGCCTGGCGACCCTCGACGCCGAGGTGGCCGAGCGCACGGTCGGCGAGGTAGTAGACGCCGAGGCTGTGCTCGAAGCGAGTGTGATTGGCGGAGGGGTAGACCAGAACGACGGTCCCGAGCTGTGTGATGTGCCGGAGCCGCTGGACGGGCGGGGTCTCGAGCAGGTCCCGCGCCACACCCTCGACCGCGATGTGGTCGTGGACGCTGTCCTTGATCGTGGTCATGGGAGGGCGTTGGGTAGTCCGCCGGTAAAAGCCTCCGTCGCGGAGCCAGGAGTCCGCCGTCTTCCGTCGACCGCGTGCGGGAGCAGACGGTTTATGCCCCGGCAGACCGGCATGGAACGTATGGTGACGTTTCTCTCCGGCGGGACCGGCACGCCCAAGCTGCTCGCGGGCGCCGGCCCCGTCTTCGACCCCGGGGAGACCACGGTCGTGGCGAACACCGGCGACGACATGGAGATCGCCGGCCACCTCGTCTGCCCGGACCTGGATACCGTGCTCTTTCTCGGCGGTGACGTACTCGACCGGGAGACCTGGTGGGGGATCGACGACGACAGCGGCGAGACCAACGCCCGCCTGCAGGAACTGGCCGAGGCTGCTGGGCTGGAGGGGGGACCGCGCTATCTCCCCGCCGAGAAGCAGACCGCCGGCCGGGAGATCGCCCGCTGGCGGCGATTCTCCGGCGTCGCGGAGTTCATGTACATCGGCGACCGGGACCGGGCGGTCCACATCACCCGAACCGGACTGCTCGACGAGGGACAGACACTCACGGCGGTCACGCGCACGCTCGCCGACGCCTACGGCGTCCCCTGGGAGCTGTTGCCGATGAGCGACGACCCGGTCGCGACGATCGTCGACACCCCACAGGGACCAATGCACTTTCAGGAGTTCTGGGTCGCCCGGGAGGGCGAGCCGACTGTCGAGCGCGTCGAGTTTCGCGGGAGCGAGGACGCAACCGCCACCGATGCCGTGCTGGAGGCGCTGTCGGACCCGGTCGTGGTCGGCCCCTCCAACCCGGTGACGAGTGTCGGCCCGCTGCTCGCCGTCGAGGGGATCCCCGGGGCACTCGCGGAGACGCCGGTCGTCGCCGTCTCCCCGTTCGTCGAAGACACCGTCTTCTCGGGACCCGCGGCGGACCTGATGTCGGGGGTGGGCTACGAGCCCTCGACGGCCGGCGTCGCGGAGGCGTACCCCTTCGCCGACGCGTTCGTGCTCGACGAGGCGGACGGGACCGACCTCGACCGCCCGGTCGTCCGCACGGACACGACCCTGGACACCGAGGAAGACGCCACCCGGGTCGCCCGGGCGGTCGACGAGGCGCTGGCTGCAGTGGGGGCGGGCGGATGACCGCCCCCTTCGACCCGCCGGTCGCGCTCGCCAGCCTCTCCGGGGAGGCCGACGCGGCCTGGGCCCGTGCGGCCGAGGCCCACGTCGGCTGTGCCTTTCTCGGGGGGATCGCGCTGGACGAGGCCACCCGGGCGGCGGCCCGCGAGATGGTCGACCGGGACCGCTCGGAGTTCCTCCCGCCGGACCCCGTCGCGTTCGTCGACGAGCAGTTCGAGGCACTCGCCGACGCCGACCTCCGGCCGGCGGTCAACGTCCGCAGCGGGACGACCGACCCGCTCCGGGCGGTCGGGGCGGTCTGTCGCGACCACGGCGCCATCCTCGAGGTCAACGCCCACTGCCGCCAGGAGGAGATGTGCGCGGCCGGGGCGGGCCACGCGCTGTTGCGCGACGCCGACCGGCTCTGCGAGCAGGTCCGGGCGGGAAGCGGGGCCGGCGCGACGACGAGCGTGAAGGTCCGCACGGAGGTCGGGGGCGTCGACCTGCCCGCGATTTGCCGGCAAGCCGCCGCGGCCGGCGCGGACCTGGTCCACGTCGATGCGATGGACTCCGAGCCAGTCGTCGCAGACGTCGTGGCGGCGGTCGGCCAAGGCGCGGCAGTCATCGCGAACAACGGTGTCCGCGACCGGGCGAGCGCCGAGGAATATCTCCGGTACGGCGCGGACGCGGTCAGCGTCGGCCGGGCCAGCGACCGGCCGGCGGTGCTCGCCCGAGTCCGGCGGGCGGTCGAGGCCTTCGCCGAGCGCCCGAGCCTGGAGGTCCACCCACGAGTCCGCCAGCGGCGGAGGGGGGCGGGCCCGTGACCGACACCGCTGTGCGCCGTTCGACGGCCGAGAACGCCCAGCTCGCGTTGCTTTTGGAGGTCTCGAGCACCCCCAAACCGGGCAACGTCGACCGCCACCGCGACCACGACGACCTCCGTTTCGAGCACTTCGTGACCGGCGCGGTCGGGGCTCGTGAAGGGCTCGACCGCGCGGCGGAGGGTGCGCCGGTCGGTGAAGCCTTCGAGCGGGCGGTCGCAGGGATGAGCCGCCAGACCGGCGGGAACACCCAGTTCGGCGCGGTCCTGTTGGCCGTGCCGCTGGTCCGGGCGGCCGCCGCCGGCAACCTGACTGCCGAGAGCGCCCGGGCAGTCGTCGGCGCGACGAGCGTCGAGGACGCCGTTGGCTTCTACCGCGCGTTCGAACACGTCGACGTCGCGGTCGACGACCCACCCGACGAACTCGACCTGCCCGACGTGCGGCGAGGCGGGGACGCCGCCCCCGAACTGCGCGAGCGCGGGCTGACACTCGCGGACGTGATGGCCGAGAGCGCGCCCGGGGACGGCATCGCCCGCGAGTACGCCGAGGGGTTCGAGCGGACGTTCCGGACCGCCGACCGCATCCGGGAGGGGTCGGGTCCGGTGACCGACCGTGCCGCCGCGGCCTACCTCGGCGCACTGGCCAGCGAGGTCGACACCTTCCTCGTGACGACCCACGACCGCGAGACCGCCGAGGAGGTCCAGCAGCGGGCACGGGCGGCACGCGACGGCGAGGAAGACCCCGAGGAGCTGGCCGACGAGTTGGTCGAGCGGGGCATCAACCCCGGGACGACGGCCGACCTCGTCGCCGGCGGGCTCTTCGTCGCCCTCGAGCGCGGGCTGGTGGTGTAGCGTGTCCTGGCCGGTCGACCTCCGGGGCGTCACCGAATCGGTCGTGACCACGCTCGGCCCGAACGAGCGCTGGAACGTCGCGGCCCTGGGGCTGCACGCCGAGGAAGACAGCCCGGATAGCGACCGCACGGTCCGCGCGCGTACCTGGGGCCGGACCCGGACCTGGCGCAACTTCACCGAGCGAGGGGAGGGATACGTCCAGTTCACCCGCGACGCGGTCGATTTCACCGAGGCAGCCCTCGCCGTCCGGGAGGAAACCGAGCCGGTCCTCGACAGCGCCGACGCGTGGGTCCGGGTCGCGGTCGAGCGGGTCGGCGAGGGAGCCGAGGGCGGCACCGAGTGGGTCGACTGGCATCTCCATCCACGGGAGGCGACCGTCGACCGGGAGACCGTGCCGACGACCAGGCGCGGGTACAGCGCGGTGGTCGAGGCGACGGTCGCGGCCTCGCGGCTCGACGTCGAGGCCTACGACACCGACCGGCTACGCCAGCGGCTGGACTATTTCGCCGGGGTGGTCGAGCGCTGTGGCGGGGAGCGCGAGCAGGAGGCACTCGCCCGACTGCGCGAGCTGGTCGAGTGGTGAGTCGCGGCGGGGCGTGTCACGGTCGACCGCGCGGTCCCGCCCCGAGTCGAATCCTTTTAGACGGCCAGCCAGCTACGTGAGGCCACGATGGCCATCAAGCCCGCCTACGTCAAGAAGACCGCGAACCTGCTGATGGAACGATACCCGGACGCCTTCGGCCACGACTTCGAGCACAACAAGGAGGTCGTCCAGGAGCTGACCAACATCGAGTCCAAGAACGTTCGCAACCGGGTCGCCGGCTACGTCACCCACAAACACGGCAGCCAGACCGCCGAAGCCTGATCGGCTCCGGGCTGGACGAGTCGCGGTCCGTCGTCTCTCTCCATTCTCTCCCGGCCGTCGTGGCCCTTTCCAAACTGTTTTGACTCGGCTATCCGCTACGGGAGGGTATGACAACGCGAGTCGGTATCATCGGTGCGACGGGGGCGGTCGGCCAGCGGCTCATTCAGCTGCTCGACCCCCACCCGGAATTCGAGGTGGCCGCGCTGACCGCGAGCGAGGACAGCGCCGGCAGCATCTACCGCGAGGCCGCCAAGTGGCGTATCTCCACGCCCATCCCCGAGCGCGTCGCCGATATGGCGGTCGGCGAGACGAGCCCCGAGGCTATCCCCGACGACGTCTCGCTGGTCTTCTCCTCGCTCCCTTCGACTGTCGGTGAGGCCGTCGAGCCCGCGTTCTGCGAGGCGGGCTACGTCGTCTCCTCGAACTCCTCGAACGGTCGGACCGACGACGACGTCCCGCTCACGATCCCCGAGGTGAACGCCGACCACGTCGACCTCCTCGAGGTCCAGCGCGACCGGCGTGGCTGGGACGGGGGGCTCCTCAAGAACCCCAACTGCTCGACGATCACGATGGTGCCGCCGCTCGCGGCCCTGGAGGAGGCGTTCGGGCTGGAGCGGGTCACTGTCTCGACCCTGCAGGCCGTCTCCGGGGCAGGCTACTCCGGGGTCACATCGATGGAGATCATCGACAACGCCATCCCCCACATCGGCGGCGAGGAGGCGAAAATGGAGACCGAGTCCCGCAAGCTGCTGGGCACCTTCGACGGCGCGGAGGTGGAGTGGCTCGACGCCCGCGTCGACGCCTCCTGCAACCGGATTCCCACACTGGACGGCCACCTGGAGAACGTCTGGACCGACACCGCAGGTGACGCCGACCCAGAGGCGGCCGCCGAGGCGCTGCGGTCGTACCCCACACTCGACCTGCACAGCTCGCCCGACCAGCTCGTCCACGTCTTCGAGGACCCCAACCGACCCCAGCCCCGGCTGGACCGCGACCGGGCGAACGGGATGGCCATCGCAGTGGGCGGCCTCCAGGCCACCGAGAGTGGCCTCCAGTTCAACTGTCTCGCCCACAACACCCTCCGCGGGGCCGCGGGGGCGTCACTGCTGAACGGCGAGCTCCTGCTCGAGAACGGCTACCTTTGAGAAGCGACCCTGCGGCCCCCGCTGTGTGGCCGCGGGTCGCCGCTCGCTTTCACTCTCGCCCTCGCCCGATGACAGGAGGTTTAAGAGCCAACGGCGCGGCGTGTGGGTATGGAACGCGTCGACGTCGCCATCGTCGGCGGTGGGCCCGCGGGGACGTCCGCCGCCTGGGCTGCCGCCACGGCCGGCGCGAACGCGCTCGTCCTCGAGAAGGGAGTGCCGCGGGCCGACCGCGAGGGGCTCGGTCCCGACTCGACGGACGCCGCCGGGATGCTCGACTACTGGGTCGACCTGATGGACCTGCCCGTGGAGGTCCCCGAGGACGTCGTCCTCCGGACGCTCGACGGGGCGGACTTCATCGGGCCGACGGAGACGCTGAGTATCGAGGACACCGGGCTCGATTCCTCCTACCCCGAGTTCGGTTTCGCCTTCGACCGGGCTGGCTTCGACGACTGGCTCCGCGAGGAAGCCGAGGCCGCCGGCGCGACCTACCGGGTCGGGGACAGCGTCACCGGGGTCGACTCCGACCTCTCGGGACCGGATGGGCCGACCCACACGCTCGAACTCGCCGGCCGCGAGTCAGTCGAGGCCGGGGCGCTGATACTCGCCGACGGCCCACAGCGGACGGTCACCGGGCCGGCGCTGGACCAGTTTCTGGACACCGCGCTGGGCGAGCGGATGCCTTCGACGGAGGTCAACCACATCGCCTACCAGGAACACCGGCGGCTGCCCGCCGACCTGTCCAAGCCCGACCGGCTGAAGTTCTGGTGGGGGTACATGCCCGGTCACACCGCGTACCCCTGGGTCTTCCCCAACGACGACCGCGTCGCCCGCGTCGGCCTGACGATGCCCATCGGGCTCGACATCGACGACTTCGACCGCTCGGAGTGGGCCCTGCTCCGCGAGGACGACGACACGATACCCGGGGGAGCGGAGTACCTCCGGCGCCTGCTGGCACGCGAGTACCCCAGCTACGACCTCGAGGACTTCCCGCTGGTGGAAGACCGCGGCAAGCGCGAGGGGACGGAGACCTACCCCATCTCCTCGACCCGGCCAATCGAGTCGCCGACCGCCGCGAACGTCGCCGTGGTCGGGGGTGCCATGGGGGCGACCTCCGCCTTCCACGAGGGTGGGGACCACGTCGCCGTCCGGACGGGGCGGATCGCCGGACGGCTGGCCGCGGAGGGCGACCTCGGCCGGTACAACGAGACCTGGCAGGACGCGGTCGGCGACGAGGTGCTCCGGAACGTGACGCTCGCCGACATCGTCGAACCCTACGGCCCCGACGACTGGGACCGCACGTTCAGCACGGCCGACACGATGCTCAACCGTGGGGAGTACAGCATCGTCAGCCTGCTGCGGTCGGGGCTAACCGGCATCCGGATGGTCCGGACCTACCGGAAGACCAAAGCGCGCTTTACCGACGGCGCCTACGTCCAGCTTCTGGAGTCGGAGTACGCCGTCTAGCGGCAGCCTGAAGTCGCTCGGCCGGCAAATGTCGACGCGTGCCCAATCCCCGCCCGAGCACACCCACGCGGGTGCGATGACAGTGCGGTGATCCCAGGCATGCGACACACCTCGCCGGGGCGGCAGAGGCCGTCTCGGCACCTGGAGGTCGTGACTGACCTCCCGCACTCGCGGGCACAGCCCGCTTGTGCATAGGTGGTTCCTCCCGGAACCACCCGCCCGGACGGCTCGCGCCGTCGGGGCAGTTGGAGGGGCCTGGCGGCCCCTCCCGCCCGGCACGAGGGTTAGCCGGCCGACGCGGCACACCGCCCGGGGATGACGCCGGTCGTTAGTGTTCCGGGCGTACATCGACTTCTTGTAGCACTCGCTTTGTCCACCGAAACACCTACACGTATAAATTAAAAATAAATTCATATGAGCCGAACATCGATTCCTGTCGATTCAGTTACGAAGGAGCGGTTGGACCGACTGAAGCGCGAGGACGAGACGTGGGATGAGTTCTTAGAGCGGGTTATCACGCCGGAGCAACCAATCGAAGCCGGTGCGTGGTCCGACGAAGAAGCGGATCAAGCTAAAGAATCAATCCGGAAGTCGCGGGAGAACTGGCGATGACGTTCCTGGACAGTTCCACGATCATCGAATACCTGCGCGGGAATCAGATAGTCATCGATTATCTAGACGAGCGGCGACCGTGGTGGACTTCCACGATCTGCGTCTTTGAGGTACTGAATGGTCCCGCGGGATCAACGGATTTCGATCCCGTCGAAGAACGGCAACGATTTGGCGGTGTGCAGGCACTCGAATTCAACGAACAACTTGCTCTCGAAGCCTCGCGGCTGCAGCACTCATCAATCCAGAACGGGAGCGAACTGTCCCACAGAGATGCGATGATCGCTGCTACTGCGCGTTCGACAGGGGACGAGTATGTCGTCGCCGATAGTGATTTTGAGACGACCCCGCTTGAGGACGTGATGGAAGTCACGAATCTCCACGACGAGTGAGATTTGACAGAATCAAAAGTCACGACAGGATGTGATCTCGGGCTTCCCTACTCCCCATTTGAAATCCACGGGAGCTTTACTTCCACCGAGCCGACTAGTAGAAACTCGGCCGGTAGTGTTCCGGGCGTACACTTACGAACTACCGTAGATACGTCTCCAGCGCACTCACGACTTCCCGAACGAACTCGTCGGTCACTCGTCCCTGCCACGCGATCAGATCTTCGATGCGGGGTGAATGGACTGCCCACGGAGAGATGAACGACTGTCGTGGCACTCCCCCAACCGTCCACACGTCAGGCCCCAGCAGGACCGAGTCATCGTACTCTTTCGTCGAGATGGCGACTGCGACGAGCTGTTCGTCACTGAACGGATGCGAATCGTTGTTGACGATCAGCCATGGTCGTTGGCTATCCTCGCCCAGTTTGAATGGGTCCACGCTTCGAACCACGTCGCCTTGCTCCGGCTGCATTTATCTTTCTCGTTCGCTAGGATGTGGTTCGTCGGGGGCAACGGCATCCCACTCGTCCGGATCGATTCCCTCGTCTTCCTCATTTACCCGTTCCGTGATAGCGTGGAGTTCGTATGCGTCTCTCACCCGGTCCAGATCCTCTGTTATCGCCCAGTACTTCCCCTTATGTCGGACGAGGTCCCGCTGCTTCAGTCGAGAGAGAGCAGTTCCAACCGTGTTTGGGTCTTCGTCGATTCCAGTCGAAATCTCCGAACGGGTGAACGCTTGATCTCGATTCGTGTACAGATATGTGAGTACCCGCTCAGGGACACTCGGACTGTTCGGGAGTTCACCGGTCTCGAACTTTTCGATGCGGACAGGCATGTTTCGTACTTAGTGTAAGGACGTAATGAATGTACTGCTGTACTGGCTCCGGTATCAGAACCGAGGGGACTCTATTTCACGTCCGACCAGCCGACTAGTAGAAACTCGCCCGGTAGTGTTCCGGGCGTACAATTCGAGTGACCTGCAGTTACGTCGCCAGGATATCCGCGGTGTCGGTTCACAGACTCCCTGACCCCGCCGTAGACCGGCCGATGCCGGCAGTGGCCGACAGGGAAGCTCGCATTTTCCCCGGCTGCCGGGTACGCGTTCCGCCGGACCATGGTGTGTCACGCGGGGTGTTTTTCCCGTCTCCGTTGGACTGCTCTGTATGGCTACGGTCATGGAGTTCACGAGTCCGGCCGACGAGTTTCCCCTCGGGACGGTCTTCGAGAACCTGCCGGGGGCGAGCGTCGAACTGGAGCGGCTCATCCCCCACGAGGCCCTGATCATCCCCTACTTCTGGGTCCGCGGCGCGGAAGTTACGGACATCGAGGCTGCATTCGAGAGCCACGCCGGCGTGAAAAACATCAGGCTCATCGACAGCGTCGACGATGAGTACCTCATGCGCGTGGATTGGGGCAAGGAGTACGTGGGCATCCTGAGCGCCCTCTCCACAGCCGAACTCGCCGTGCTCTCGGCGGTTGGGACCAGCGAAGGGTGGGACTTCGAGGTCCGTGGCGAGACTCACGAGGAGATAGGTGAGTTTCGGAGTTACTGCCAGGAGCACGACATCCCGATCCAGATCACCGCCGTCCACGCGCTGCTCCCGATACGGGGTGAGGGGTACGAACTGACCGATGCGCAGCAGGAGGCCCTAGTCCTAGCCTACGAGAACGGCTACTTCGACTCGCCGCGCGCGGCGTCGCTCGAGGAGGTTGCCGACGAACTCGGGATCACCCAGCAGTCACTCTCCTCCCGGCTCAGGCGCGGCCACCGCCGGCTCATCGCTGCGACGCTCGCTCACGAGTAGGTTGGGGCCTACCCTCCGGCACTACCTTATATACCTGCTGTATAGTAAGTGCTCGAGTTGAACCGACTGTGCCCGCTCTATTTAGGTAGATGAGCACAGTGACACAGGCCGGCGTCGAGTTGGAGCCAGTATCGCGCCGCCGAGAGCCCGATGTGGTCTGTTTCGAGTACGACCAGGACTCGACCTCCGCGAGTATGGCCGTCGTCGCGGCGTTGTCGGCGGCGACCGGGGCCGACCCGACGGACCTGAAGCCGCTCCAGACGGTGGTCAGTGCCGACGCACTCGACGCACTCGGGTGCGCCCGGAACGCGACAGTGGACGGCAACGTCCGTGTCACGCTGTCGCTCGAACACCGGTCGGTAACCGTCGACAGTCGCGGGGTAGTGACGGTCACGCCGGACGAACGGGTCGGTATCCGGGGGGAAGGGGGCGATTCCGGATGACCGACCGAGTGCGGGTGCCGACCTCCGAGCGGGAGCTGAACGACACACTCGCGGAACTCCTCCGCCAGGCCGACGCGAACGGGATCGACGTCGAAGGCGGATGGGACTGTCCCGACGACAGCGCACAGCCGGAGTGGGACGTGGTTGTCACCAACGTGGGGCTGCGAGACGAGTAAACCGCGACGGGGGAGTCATAGTGGTTACTGCGAGTCTGTACCGCTCTAGCAACGCAAGTTGCGTGCTACACACCGTGACACACCGATATTTGTGACCCAGTCACGAGAATAATCGCAGTAATCACGATGAAACCGGCAGACAGTGACTCGCCACGGGACGGGAGTGCCTGTGACAGCACCACAACCCACACCGAACAGAGCCACTCAGCGCAGATGACACTCGGTGAGTTCGGGTCGAAACCCACTGCCAGCGATTAACTGGTATTCCCGCGCCGGGAAGCCGCGCCGTTCACCGCGCGGAGGATGTCACTACGACGACCCTGTCGGGTGTCGCAAATATGGGTTTTGACCGGTCTGGCGGGTCCCGACATACACGGGTACAGCCCGGAGTCCGGCCACTGTCGAGCACCGACCGGGGGCGGACTACCGACAAGCTCTGCCCGGGGACCCGACAGCCGGCTGGACAGGAGAACCACACCACACCACACCACACACGGGTGGAATCGGGGTCCGCCACCGTTCCCAAACGCTTTTGCTTCAGTCGTCAGTAGGCGTGACACTGCAGGGCACGGCGGCAGTGACCAGCACGTAACCGGACATTGAAACCAGTTGCGACTAACTAATAGCAGATGAGTCAGGACAGGACGGTAGAGACGAGACGGGGAGTATCAAACCGGGCGGACAGCCGGCTGTCAGCTAACCCGTGGTGGCGCTCGGACGTCCCGCAGTCGGGACCGAAGCCACGACCGAGCGGTGCCAGGAGAGGGGTCTGAGCGGATGGAGGAGCACCGATTCCTCGAATCCGAGTGGGACTACTGTCTCGTGCTCGACGCGTGTCGCTACGACGTATTCAGCCGTATCTACGACGACTACCTCGTGGGAACGCTCGAGAAACGGCGCAGCATCGGGTCGTCGACACCCGAGTGGGCGTCCCGGACGTTCACCGGGAGTCACGACATTGCGTACTTCTCCGGCAACCCCTTCATCAACGACCTCGGGATCGCCCTCGACGAGCTGAAGTGGGGTGCCAGCTGTGACTACGAGTGGACCGCGAACGAACACATCGAGGAAGTCGTCGACGTCTGGGACCACGGCTGGAACGACAACCTCGGAACGGTCCCGCCGGAGAGCCTCACGTCGTCGTTGCAGGAGCACGACGACCTCGTCGACCGGGCGGACCGCACCGTCGTCCACTACATGCAGCCACACGCCCCGTATCTCTCCCGCGGGAGCGGCCAGAAGCTCAAACGGATCCAGAGCGGGATCCGAAAGCAGGGCGAGGGCGAGAACGGGACGGCCGGCGGGATCCTCTCGTCGGTCGGCGACAGGATCCGCCCGAAAGTCGAAAGCGTCCTCGAGGGGAGCCAGCTCGTCCAGAAGTCGGGGCTGTGGCTCGAACTCGACCCGCTAGACGTGGTGCGAAACGGCACGCGCGAGGCCGCGATGGACCTCTACGAGGAGAACCTCCGCATCGTCCTCGAGTCTGTCGCGGACCTGATTCCGAAACTGGACGGGCGGGTCGTCGTCACCGCCGACCACGGCGAAGCCTTCGGCGAAGAGGGTGTGTGGGAACACCACATCGAGACCCACATTCCGCCCCTCGTCGAGGTGCCGTGGCTGGAAGTCGAGACGCCGGCGTGAACGCCGACGCCCCGGTGCTCCGGGCGCGGCCTCACCACGATGGTCCAGGACGCCGGAGCCGTCGTTCACACACGACCCGGAGCGACGGCGTTTCGGGTACTCTCCTCTACTGAATCCGAAGATGGCAGCGAGAGAGCGTCGCTATACCGGTGAGAGCGAAGCGAAAGAGGTGACTGTGCCTGAGATACTCTCTGGCTTCGTCGCGCTCACCTTCGGGTTCATCGGGACCATGCGGGCAATCGCCGGGACATCGGGACAACAATCAGTATGAGTGCGGTCCATACCGACGGCCGGCTCGCGCTATCGGTAACGGTTCGTCAAAACACGAGCGGAGCCGCCAGGTATCGACAGCCACCGCGAGGTCGGCGGAGAGGACGTCAGTCGCCGGCGGCGGCCGCGCCGCCGCTGTAGGCGCCGATGTCGAAGTCGGCGCCGAAGTCGTCGAACTTCTCGGGGCCAATGTACTCGATGGTCTGCTGGAGGTTCGCGTTGGAGACTTGGCGCTGCAGTTGCGCCATGTCGAAGGAGTAGTCCTCGTAGCGGTCGTCGTCACCGGCCTGCTGGCCGGTCAGCCGCTCGAGGTACTCCTGGATCTTCGGCTCGTAGACGTCGGTGACGATGTCGGGGTCCTCATCAGCGAGTTGCTTCATCAGCCAGCGGCCGTTGGTGATGTGGCGGCCCTCGTCCATCCGGACCAGCTTCACGCCTTCCTGGAAGCCGGGCATGATCTCCGTCCCCAGGTCGTCGGAGATCTCGGAGAAGACGTTCTCGAAGATCTCGTAACCGGCCTTGGCGAGCTGGGCCTCGACGATCCCCATGTAGTGCATCACGCCCTCGCCCAGGATGTAGCGCAACTCATGTTGGTCGCCGGTCCGGGCGGTCGCGCGCATCCGCTCGCCGATCTCCTCGAGGTCGTCGACGAGGAACTCTTTGAGGTCGGGGTTTTGCCAGTAGTCCGACTCCTCGTAGTTGTCGATCTCGGTCTCCTGGGTTCCCAGCACTTCCTCGAAGTACCGGGAGAAGAAGTCGGTGTGTTTGGCCTCCTCCATCAGGTGAGTACTGAGGAACATCTCCTCCTGGACGGTGTCGAAGGGCGTGTCCTCCAGCTTGTCGACGATGGTGAAGTACGGGACCAGCGTTCGCGTCACCGACTCCTCGCCCTCGTAAAAGCCGACGAAGGTTCCCATGATCTGCTCTTTCTGGGCCTCCGAGAAGCCCTCCTCCCAGTGAACCTTGTCCTCACTTAACTCGATGTCGAGCGGGTCCCACGTCCCGCGGCGTTTGGCCTTGTCGAACAGTTCGTACGGTTTCTCCTTGTTCGTGAAATCAATTGCCATGACATTGTGAATTCACGCACCCCAGTGTGAAATAATTTACCGTGATAGTCTGGGACACACCGGAGAGGCGCTACACGGCGGCCTGCGGTCCGTTCCGGACCAGTCCCCGTTCAGACCCGTTCGAGGACCGTCTCGGCGAACCGGGTGATGTCCCGCCGGGGGTTGTCACCGCCAGCCGAAACCAGGACGTGGTCGACGCCCGCCGCCTCCAGGTCCCGGAAGTACTCGACGAACCACTCGCTGCCGGCCCGGTAGCCCTGGTGGACGTGTTCGGGACCGGCCGTCGGGTCTTCCGCCAGGTCCGTCCGAACGGCCATCGCGTAGGGTTTGTCGCCTGCGGCCCCGCGCCAGTCCTCGATGTAGGTCTCGAGGGTGCTGTCGGGCAGGTGATAGAACAGCCAGCCGTCGCCGTGTTCGGCGATCCACTCGATGTCTTGGCGGGCGTGGCCCGTCGGGAGCAGCGGGACCGCCTCAGCCGTCGGCTCGGGCACGAGGTCCAGTTCGCCCTCGAGGGTCACCCGGTCGGTGTCGACCTCCGGGAACTCCGCAGTCCAGACGGCCCGCAGTACCTCGACGGCCTCCCGGAAGCGCGCGCCGCGGTCGTCGGCGTCGACCCCGAAGGCGGGGTACTCGGGGTCACGGTCGCCGGTGGCGACACCAAGCAGGAGCCGCCCCCCGGAGAGTCGGTCGACGGAAGCAGCGGCCTTGGCGACGTGAAGCGGGTGCCGAAGCGGGAGCACGACGCTCGCCGTTCCGAGCGCGATATCCCCGGTGTGGGCGGCGGCGTGACTCAACCACGGCCAGACGTCGAAGCTCTGGCCGGCGTCGCCAAACCGGGGCCAGTACAGCGGCACGTCCCGTGCCCACAGCGCGTCGAAGCCGCCGTCCTCGGCGTGGGCGGCAAGCGCCATCTCCGCCTCGACGTCGGGTGTCTCCTCCCGGCTGCCGGTGAGCGGAAACCCCAGGCCGAAGGTGAGGTCGTCGGTTCCGAAGGTGCGCTCGTAGCCCGCATTCGCGTGGTCGGCCATGGCCGTACTCGGGCGGCCACGGGCATGTGCGTGGGGGTTTGGCGCCCGGCGGCTGGCGACACCTCTTTGGGATATCGTTGCTTATGCGAGGGCAGCCACATGGCCGAGACGTTCTACAGTGTCCTCGGGGTGGAGTCGGGCGCCGACGGGGAGGCCGTCGAGCAGGCCTACCGCGAGCGAGTAAAGGAATCCCACCCCGACGTGACCGACGACCCCGACGACCCCGGGGAGTTCGCGCGCCTCACCGTCGCCCGGGACGTGCTGGTCGACGACGAGGAGCGGGGATGCTACGACCGTCTCGGTCACGCGGCCTACGTCCGGGCCCACGTCGACGCCAGCGCGTGGACGACGGAGGAAAGCGGGACAGACGCGGACACCAGCGGAACAGGTGGCGGCCGGGGGAGTGCCACCACAGGGACCGACACTGCCGCGGAGGGGACGGATGCGACCGCTACGTCCCCGGAGGACCGGGCGGGACAGCAGGGCGGAGATGGAACGGTAGCCGGTGAAGAGCACGACAGGGGCGCGTCAGCACGGGCTGACACGGCGGGCGCGTCAGTGTCCGCTGGAGCGGCGACCGGACGCGAACAGCAACACCGACGCCAGCGGGGGACGGCAGCGCCTTACCACCGAATCGACCCGACGGATATCGCGGGCCGGGAGCACGACCCGCTGTGGCGGCGGGCCGTGGCGGCCGGGCGCCGGGTCGGCCCCTGGGCGCTGGTCCACCTCGTCCTCGTCGCGAGCGCCGCGGCGACGGTCTGGTTTGGCTACGCCGCTGCAGCGCAACTCGACATGAGCCTGCCGGCGCTGGCTGTGGCCGTCGTCGTCCTCGTGACGACGCTGCTTGCCTCGGCCGCCCACCTCCTCTCGCGAGTCTACGCCTGATACTGATACGGTCGTGCGTACTTCCTTTCGAGACCACGAAACAGAAGACGGG
>CAZOWU010000012.1:0-19393 GCA_964583735.1 uncultured Halobacteriales archaeon
TGATACTGATACGGTCGTGCGTACTTCCTTTCGAGACCACGAAACAGAAGACGGGCTCCGTGGTCCGAAACGTCGATTCTCCCCGAGACTGCTGAAATTGCGTACGCACGACCGTATGATTGTTGTCCCGATGTCCCGGCGAGTGCCCGCATCGGGGTCGGCACGCGCCGGGAACAGACGACAACAATCACGATGAGTCAGTCGCCGGTCGACCGGACTCGCAAGTCGTTTGTGCGGGCCGCCGGTAGGAAACCCATGGACGTTCGACCCATCGCCGACCTCGGCCCGGGGGAGCGGACGGCGGCCTTCGAGCGGTCGGCCGGTATCGACGCGGTCAGGGAGGACGTGCGCGAGATCGTCGACCGGGTCCGCACGGAAGGTGACGTCGCGCTCCGCGAGTTCGCCCGGGAGTTCGACGACGTCGACGTGGGCAACATCGACGTGACCGACCGCGCGGAGCGCGCGGTGGACCGGGTGGACGACGACGTGCTCGCGGCCATCGAGACCGCAGCGGAGAACATCCGCGCCTTTCACGAGCGCCAGCGGCCGACCGACTGGCGCGAGGACTTCGAGGGCCGTGAGCTGGGCCGGCGCTTTCGCCCCATAGAGAGCGCCGGGGTCTACGCGCCCGGCGGCACGGCTGCCTACCCCTCCAGTGCGCTCATGGGAGTTATCCCGGCGGCCGTGGCGGGCGTCGAGCACATCGCGGTCGCCACGCCGCCAGCGGAGGACCTGAACCCCGCGACGCTGGCCGCCATCGAGGTCGCCGGGGCGGACGCAGTCTACCAGGTCGGGGGCGCGCAGGCGGTCGCCGCGCTGGCCTACGGCACCGAGACCGTCAGCGCCGTCGACTGCATCGCCGGCCCGGGCAACCGGTGGGTGACCGCCGCCAAGGCCGAGGTGCGCGGCGACGTCACCATCGACTTTCTGGCGGGCCCCAGCGAGTTGCTCGTGGTGGCCGACGGGACCGCCGACCCGGCACTCGTCGCCGCCGACATGGTCGCCCAGGCCGAACACGACACCGACAGCGCTGTCGCCGCCGTCACCGACGACGAGGCGCTGGCGGCAGCCATCGCGGACGCCGTCGAGGCCCAGACCGCCGAACGCGAACGCCGGGCGGTCATCGAGGGAGCACTCGACAGCGAGGCAAGCGGCGTCTTCCTCGCGCGCTCGATGAGCGAGGCCGCCCTCTTCGCCGAGGAGTACGCTGCCGAACACCTCTCTCTTGTCGCCGGAGACGAGGAGACCGAGGAGGCCCTCCTGGAGCGGATCGACAGCGCCGGCTCGGTCTTCCTGGGCTCGTACAGCCCGGTCGCCGCCGGCGACTACGCTTCCGGGACGAACCACGTCCTCCCGACCGGCGGCGCGGCCCGCACGACTGGCGGGCTCTCGGTGGACACGTTCGTGCGTTCCTCGACGGTCCAGCGGCTGGACGAGGGCGCGCTGGCGGACCTGCGGGAGACGCTCACCACGCTCGCCACCGCGGAGGGCCTCGAGGGCCACGCCGCAAGCGTCGAGGAGCGATTCGGGGAGTGAGCAGGTCGTCCGCGGGGGGCAGCGCCGACACCGTTTTGCGTGTCCCCCCAGTATGGCGGGGTATGAGCACCGTCGAGCAGGGCGCACCCGAGGACGCCGTGGCCGTCACGGAGACGGCTGCCTCGGAGGCGCTCGACCTCATGGAGCGCGAGGGTATGGATGCCTCGAAGGGTGGCCTGCGCCTGTACGTCCAGCAGGGCGGCTGTGCCGGCCTCTCCTATGGCATGCGCTTCGAGCACGAGTCCGAGGAGGACGACACCGTCACCGAGCACCACGGCTTGCGCATCCTCGTCGACCCCGCAAGCCTCGACTACATCGAGGGCTCTGTCCTCGATTACGAGGGTGGCCTCCAGGGGGAGGGGTTCCACGTCCAGAACCCCAACGTCGTCAGCGAGTGTGGCTGTGGCGAGAGCTTCCGTACCTGAGCCCGCTACTCAGCGGCCCCCTCGAGTTCGAAGGCTATCTCGACCTCGACCTGGTACTCGCGGTCGTTGACACTCGCGAGTTCGACGCCCTGCTCTTTGACCTCCAGCCAGTGGATGTTGTCGAGGGTCATCTCCGCGCGCTGGATGGCGTCGTCGACTGCACCCTCGAAACTGTCGCCGCTCGTCCCGATCAGCGTCACTTTTTTATAAACCATAGTGGATACACTCTGTTCTCACTCCCGACACGGGCCCCGAACGGAGCCGTGCAGGGGTTCGAAGATCGTGTCGCATCAGTGATATAGATTTCGGGAGTCGGGGTAGCTGTGCGTCCGCGAGCAGGTCGCGGTCGCCGAGGCTCGCCGCGCGGGCGAAGCCGACAGCCCCCGCGGCGGTCCGGCAGCCGGGACTGCACCGGACTTCCCGGTTGGCGCCGTGCTCGGGTGGGACGTGGTGAGCGTCGGGGACGGCGAGGCCACCCTCGCGATGGACGTCGGGGCGCGCTTCGCGAACCGCGGCGGCCCCGTACAGGGCGGTATCATCACCGCGCTGGCCGACACCGCGACCGGGTTCGCGTTCGGGACGACCCTGGAACCCGGCGAATCGACCACGAACATCGAACTCAAGACCAACTTCCTGCGCCCGGTCTTCGACGACCGCCTCGAGGCGACCGCGACCGTCGTCCAGCGCGGTCGCACCCTCGGGCTCGTCGAGTGCAGCGTCACCAACTCGGCGGGAACGCTCGTCGCGCGGCTGTCGACGACCGACATGGTGCTCCGCGGTGAGCGGGCAGAGGGACGGTAAGCGAGCGGGGCCGGGGTTATCGGGGACACGTGCGGAATCACTATCGGCACACACCCCGCACTCACGCGAAGGAGGGATGTCGCCGCAGGAGGGTGTACCCGCCCAACCCGGCGACGACGGCCGTGACGCCGCCGGCGAAAATCAGCGTTCGGTAGCCAGCTGCTGTCGAGACGAAGAACGTGTCTGCGGTCGCGGTGAATGCCACCGGGCCGACCGTCTGTCCGATCCGGAGGACGCTGGTCCGCAGGCCCATCATCCCGGCTCGCAGGTCGGCCGAGACGAGCGTGACGACTGTCGTGTCGATCGACGGGATCAGGACCCCGAACCCGACCCCAAAGACCAGTAGCGACACGCCGACGGCCAGCGGCGTCGGCGCGAGCCAGACGCCGACCAGGCTCACGCCGTACGCGACGAAGCCAAGCGCCACGAGTTCCTCGGGTGCCCGCCACTGTCCGACGCGACCGTACTGCGAGGAGACGAGCGCGCTCGCGACCGCGACCGCCGAGAGCAGCGGGCCGATATCGCTCGCGTCGAGACCGAACTGGTCACTCAACAGCAGCGGGAGCGCGGTGAGCACGGCCCCGTAGAAGACGAAAAACGCCGCAAAGAGCGCGAGAAAGATAGCGAGCGCACTCGGTAGCCGGGCCACCGCCTGCAGCCGGCCGAGGTAGGTGGACACCGGGTCCGGGTCGCTACTCGGCGTTGGTTCGAGCGCGAACAGGGCGAAGATACCGACGAAGACCCCCACGCCGAAAAACAGGAACGGGACGTTCCAGCGGACCGCCGCCAGCGCACCGCCGACCAGCGGATACACCGCGGCGCCGGCCCCGGTTGCGCTCCCGTTCAACCCGATCAACGCGTCCCGCTGTGACCCCTCGAAGGCGTCGCCGATGATGGTGACTGCAAGGGTGATCAGCGCGCTCGCACCGACGCCCTGCAGGAACCGGAGGGCGAGCACGTACCGGAAGTCGGTGACGAAGCCGATAGCGGTGCCGGTGACCCCGAAGGTAACCAGCAACGGGACGAGCACGCGCCGGCGGCCGAACCGGTCGGCCGCGAGGCCGGCAAAGGGAGCGATGACCGCCCCGGGAAGCGTGTAGACGGTGATGAGCAACCCCACCTGCGCGTCCGTGACGTCGAACACGGACCTGAGTTCGGGGAGCACGGGACTCAGCAGTGAAACCCCCATCACGCCCATCAACGAACTCCCCAGGATGACGTAGAGGAGACCGGACGTCCACGGGATCCCCGACGTGGCAGTCTCAGTCTCGGTCGGCTGTGACACGACACCCCGTTAGAAGGGCCCTCTCCTGTATGTTCTGTCTCGCTGCCGGGAGCCCTCACAGGGCAGAACCCAGACGTCGAGCGGCCCCGCTGGCGCGTGAAGCGCGCTCGGACGGTTCGAGGGACCGCAGGCCCCTCGGGAGTCGCGCCTCGCGGCGCTCGCGCGGGTGCTCGCCTGCCTACTGGTAGTCGACGTCGCCTTCACCCTCGCCGATCCACGCGCCACGGTCCGGTTCCCGCGATTCGAGCGGGTCGATGTCCTTGTACCAGGGGACGTTCTTGAGGTCCTCCTTGTTGTAGGCGAACTCGTCTTTCGTGTCGGCGACGAACTCGAAGTTCTGGGTCAAGACGATCGCGTCGGTCGGGCAGACCTCCTCACACAGCCGGCAGTAGATGCACTGACCGATGTGGAGGTTGTACTGCTCGCCGTTGCGCTGGTCGTCGGTGACGATCTGGATAGTGTCGTTCGGACAGACGTTCTCGCACTGCCGACACCAGATACACCGCTCCTGGCTGAACTTGTGGACGCCCCTGAACCGCGGGGAGACCTCCGGCTCGTCCTCCGGGTACTCGACGGTGAACGTCGAGCCGTCGAGTGCGTGTTTCATCGTCGTTGCCATCGATTTCAGTATTCCTATCATTGTGTCCTCCTTACGCGATCGCTCCCACGATCACCGCGGTCAACACCAGATTGGCAAAGGAGAGCACGAGCATCCCCTTCCAACCGATCTGGATGAGCTGGTCGATCCGCACCCGGGGCAGCGCCGACCGCGCCCACTGGGTGAACAGGAAGACCGCCCAGATCTTGATCAAGAACCACACGAACCCCGGCAACACCGGCCCGGCGGGCCCGCCGAGGAAGAGCGTCGCCGCGATGGCGCCGCCCAGGAAGATGTGGATGAACTCCCCCAGGTAGATGAGCACGAAGTACACCGAGGAGTACTCGGTCTGGTAGCCGGCGACGATCTCCGTCGGCGCCTCCGGGATATCGAAGGGGTTGCGCCCAACCTCCGCGAGGTTCGCGGCCATGAACAGCACGAACGCGAAGGGGTTGACGAAGGCGAACCACGAGGGGATCGTGATGGGGCCGAGCGTGAACAGCGCGCTCTGCTGGGCGGCGACGATCTCCGACAGCTGGAGCGTGCCGGTGAAGATGACCACCGACACGCCCGTCAGCACGAGCGGGATCTCGTAGGCGATGTTTTGCGCGACCGCCCGCAGCCCGCCCAGAAACGAGTACTTGTTGTTCGATGCGTAGCCGGCCATCAACAGCCCCAGCGACGCCATCGACGCGACGGCGAAGACGAATGCCAGCCCGATCTCGGGGTCGGCAAGCTGCAGGCCACTGCCCATCGGGATGACCGCAAAGCCCAGCAACGCCGAGGAGGCGATCAACAGCGGCGCGAAGTCCCAGGCTGGGCGGTCGACACCCTCCGGAACGATCAGTTCCTTCGCGAGCAGCCTGACGGCGTCGGCGACGATGATCAACAGCCCCGCGGGGCCCACGCGGTTGACCGCGATCCGGTCGGTGAACTTCGCGGTGATCTTCCGCTTTGCCCACGGGCCTGCGACCGCGGTGTTCGCGAGCATGATCGTCCCGATGAGCGCGGCGGCGATGAACGCCGCGACCACCTCGCCGGCGAGACCGCCAATGGGCAACAGCCCGTTGAGCGTCTCCGGCAGCGTCATCTATCTACCTCACCCAGTACGATGTCCAGGCTGCCCAGCGCGGCGATCATGTCCGGGATGTACTCGCCTTCGGCCATCACCGGCAGCGTCTGGAGATTACAGAAACAGGGGCTGCGGATCTTGAACCGGGCGGGCTTGTCGGTGCCATCGGAGCGCATGTAGATCCCCAGCTCGCCTTTCGCGCCCTCGACGGCCCGGTAGACCTCCGTGTCGGGGTCGGGCTTGAG
The DNA here is from genome assembly GCA_964583735.1 of uncultured Halobacteriales archaeon. GTDB lineage: Archaea > Halobacteriota > Halobacteria > Halobacteriales > Haloarculaceae > Salinirussus. Next base: position 5,963 of record CAZOWU010000012.1, read on the forward strand.
CGTTCGCGGGACGTTTGACTGAATCTCGCGTTCCTCCTCCGGCCAGTCCTCCAGCAGGTCGACACACTGCTCGATGATGCGGGCGGATTCCTCCATCTCCCGGAGACGCACGGACGCCCGCGAGAAGTTGTCACAGCCGTCGTCGGTGATGACGTTCCAGTCGAGTTGGTCGTAGTAGCCGTAGGGGTCGTCCCGCCGCAGGTCGTAGTCGATGCCCGACCCGCGGGCGACCGGCCCGGTCGCACCGTAGGATTTGGCCTTCTCCGGGGGGAGAACCCCCGTGTCGACCACGCGCATCTGGAACAGCTCGTTCGAGGTCAGCAGGTTGTGGTACTCCTCGAGCCGCGAGGGCCACTCGTCGAGAAAGTCCCGGATCATCTCGAAGTAGTCGTCCCGGGGCTCGGGCAGGTCCCAGGCCACGCCACCCAGCCGGAGGTAGTTGAACATCAGCCGCTGGCCGGTCAGCTCCTCCAGCAGGTTCTGGACAACCTCGCGGTCCCGGATGGCGTACATGAAGATGGCCGTGAAGTCGCCGTAGATGTCCAGCGCGAAGGTGCCGATCGCGAGCAGGTGGGCGGCGATCCGACACATCTCCGCGGACATCGTCCGGATGACCTGGGCGTACTCCGGCACCTCGAGTTCCGCCAGGTCCTCGGCGGCGCGGGCGTAGGCCCACTCGTTGAGGATGCCGGCCGAGATGTAGTCCCACCGGTCCGGGTAGGGCATGATCTGGTGGCGGTAGGTCGACTGCTGGCACATCTGCTCCTCACAGCGGTGGAGATACCCGACGTCGGGGTCGACATCGGCGACCTGCTCGCCGTCGAGCGTCGTCTTGATGTGGAGCACGCCGTGGGTCGCGGGGTGGTGGGGCCCGATGTTGATGAACATCGTGTCTGACTCCTCTGGCACCTCCGTCCGCTCCTCGACGGGGTTGGCGTGCTCGCGCAGCGGGACGATCTGTGGCTTGTCCTGGTTGTAGTCCTGGGAGAGGGGGTGTCCCTGCCAGGTCTCGGGCAGGAGGATCCGGCGGGGGTCGGGGTGACCTTCGTAGTCGACGCCGACGAGGTCGAAGGCCTCCCGCTCCTGCCAGTCGGCGGTATCGAAGACCCCGGCGGCCGACTCGCTGGTGGGGTCCTCGCGGGTCGTCGGCACGACGACCGACAGCTCCTGGGTCGGGTCGTCGTACTTCTTGAGGTGGTAGAGGGTCTCGTAGCGGTCCTGGTAGTCCTGTGCGGTGACACAGGAGAGGTGGTCGAAGCCCGCCTCCTGTTTGAGCGTCGAGAGAGTGTCCTCGACCTCGTCCGGGCGGACCACGAAGCCCTCGGCGTTGACGTGTTCCTCCCGGTCGAGGACGCGCTCGCCGAGCAGGTCCGCGAGCTCGTCGTAGTCGAGGTCACCCTCGGGCGTTACCCCCGCGTCCGGCTGCTGTGGTTCTTCGAGACTCATGTGTCCTCTGTCGAACTCGCCCAGTCGTACCGCATGACGAGGTCGTCCTCGTCGACCTGGTCGGCCAGCTTGGTCACCAGTTCGTCCTGCTCTAGGTCACCGAACTGCTCGAGTTCGTAGGGTTTGACCGTCACCGGCGCAGTCTCGCCGTTTGCGATCCGCTCCTGGAGCTTGGCAACCCCGTAGACCAGCGCTTCAGGGCGGGGCGGACACCCCGGAACGTGGATGTCGACCGGGATGACCTCCTCGACGCCCTTGATGACGTTGTACCCCTCCTGGAACGGGCCACCCGAGATGGTACACGAGCCCATCGAGACGACGAACTTGGGCTCGGGCATCTGGTCGTAGACCCGCTTCATCCGGGGGGCGAACTTCGAGACGATGGTCCCCGGGACGATGATCACGTCGGCCTGGCGCGGCGAGGCCCGCGGGACGCCGGCACCGAAGCGGTCGAGGTCGTGTTTGACCGCGTAGGTGTGCATCATCTCGATGGAACAGCAGGCGATCCCGAAAAGCAGCATGAACATCGAGGACCCCCGGACCCAGTTCATGAACTTGTCGAACTTGGTGAGAATGAAGGGGGTCGACCCGAATGCTTCCCGGAGTTTCGAGTTGAAGCGGCTGTCGACGCCCTCGCCTATCCGCGCCTCCTGTGTGCTCTGTGCCTGGTCCAGCGTGTCGTGGAGTTCGTTTTTGCTCATGATCCCTCAGTCCGCTCGATGCGCTGGTCCTCAGCCCGCTCGCTGCGGACCCACTCGACAGCACCGTTGCGCCACGCCCACGCGAGTCCGACGACGAGGATCCCGATAAACGCGAGCATCGGGACCAGCGCCCTGAACAGCCCTACCTGACTCACCGCGTCGCTGTAGATGACCGTCCACGGAAAGATCAGGACAGTTTCGATGTCGAACACGACGAACAGTAGGGCAACCATGTAGTACTGGATATTGAACTTGATCGTCCTGCTGGAGCCCGTCGGAATCTCGCCGCTCTCGTAGGTGGCGCGCTTTCCCTGTTCGGGGACGCTCGGCCGCAACAGCCACGAGACGAGCATCATACTCAGCGGGATGATGACGGCGACTGCGGCGAGTGCCCCGATGGCGATCCATGCGTTTGTCATGCCGGTAGCTCCTCTCGTCCGTCTGTTTGGAGTGCCCCCATATAAGGATTCAGTTCCGCCCCGTCCAGTGCCCTCGGCCGCCGCGACGGACCGCTATCCTGCCCGACTACTTCCCCTGTTTCTCGCGGAATCCGGGCGTGCCGAGTTCGTGGAGGGAACGCGAGACCGTCCCGACCCCCTCGCGCAGCCCTTCGTGGTACGCCACGAGCCGTTCGCGCAACTCGTCGTGTTCGCGCGCGAGGATCTGCACTGCCGACAGCGCCGCGTTGAACGACTTGCCCGCGTCGACCGCGACCAGCGGCGCGCCCTGTGGCATCCCGATCACCGAGTCGACCGATTTCTCCTGGACCGGCACGCCGACGACGGGCAGCGGGTAGGCGATGGAGGCTGTCATGTTCGGCAGGTCCGCCGACTTCCCGCCGGCGCCGGCGAGTATCACGTCGAGCCCGCGGTCCTCGGCTGTCTCGGCGTAGGCGTACAGCAGGTCCGGCGTCCGGTGGGCCGAGACGACGAACGTCTCGAAGGTGAACCGGTCCGCTGGCGGGTTCTCGTAGTCGGTCTGCTCCGCGAACCCGAGGTGTCCGGTCAGAACGTCGTAGGCGCCGGGTCGGCCCTCGGCGGAACCGGCCATCACGTCCAGGTCAGAATCCGAACCCATGATGACGCCGACATCGGGCGTCTCGGCCTCCGGGCAGTCCATCGCCGCCTGCTCGTGGAGCTGGTCGACCAGCGACTGAACGGCGTCGGTCATGCACGACCGTGGGGGGGTCGCGCCCGTAAGCGTTCGCACTCTCGCGGGCCGAGAGATGTCGGCCTACCCCCGGAAGGTCAGCCCGTCCCGTGCCGCCCGTACATCCGCAAGCAGCGCCGTCGGGTCGCTCTCCTCCTCGCTGCCGGGAAGTGTGACGTGGCCCATCTTCCGGAGCCGGTAGCCCTCTCGCTTGCCGTACCAGTGCAACGCGAGCCGGTCGTGGGCGAGTGCCTCGTCGACCCCCCGGAGCGTCGCTTTCTGTCGCTCGTCCACGTCACCCAGGATGTTCGCGCTCGCCGTGGGGACACGGCGCTCGGTCGTCCCGAGGGGGCGTCCGGTGACGGCGCGGACGTGTTGCTCGAACTGCGAGGTGTGACAGCCCTCGATGGTCCAGTGTCCGGAGTTGTGCGGCCGGGGCGCGGTCTCGTTGAGCAGAACTTCTCCGTCGCCGCGCTCGAAGAGTTCGACCCCGTAGACGCCCCGCCCCTCCATCACGTCGAGGACGTCCCGGGCGACCTCCCGGGCGCGCTCCCTGACGGTCTCGGACGCGCGAGCGGGCGAAACAGTCTCTCTGAGGATCTCCTCGCGGTGGACTGTCTCGGTCACGGGGAAGGTGTCCCGTTCCCCGTCGCCGAGACAGCCCATCACCGCCAGCTCGCGCTCGAAGTCGACGAACTCCTCGACCATCGCCGGGTCGTCGATGGCGTCGAAGGCCTCGGAAACCTCCTCGGGGGACTCGACGGGGACGTTGCCCCGGCCGTCGTAGCCGCCCTCGCGGGCCTTGAGCATCGCCGGGTACCCCAGGTCCTCGAGGGCCTCGCGGAGTTCCGCCTCGGTGTCGACCGCCCGGAACGCTGGGACCGGGACGCCGGCCTCCCGCAGCCGGCGCTTCTGGACGAGCTTGTCCTGGATGACCCGCAGGGTTTCGGGGGCCGGGTGGACCGGCGTCCCGGTCGCCTCGGCGACCCGCTCCAGCGCGTCGGGGTCCGCGAGTTCGATCTCGAAGGTGAGATAGTCGGCCCGCTCGCCGAGGTCGCGGATAGCAGCCTCGTCGTCGAAGTCACCGGCCACCTGGTCGCGGACGACCGGCGCGGCCGGGCAGTCCGGTGTGGGGTCCGACACCACGACCTCGACGCCGAGCGGGCCGGCGGCCTCCCCGAGCATCCGTCCGAGCTGTCCGCCGCCGACCACGCCCAGTGTGGGGCCGGGCGAGCCCAGTGACATGCTCCGGGGTTCCGCAGGGACCCGCTTAAGCGTCACGCGTCGTGGCCGGGCAGTCGGGCGGCAGGGACTGCCCGAGCCGGCTTTGACAGCCGCAGTTGGGCGAGCGAACTCCCGCAGTCTCGGCCGTGCGTGTGTCAGTTACCCGAATCGCTACGAGGCAGGCTCGGCCGCGAGTGGCCCACCGCAGACCGGAGTGTGGACGGTTTATCACTGCGCAGTGAATCGACGTAGTATGCACGTTGTGATCGCGGGCGGTGGCCGCGTCGGGTCACAGACTGCGGCCCACCTTGCCGACGACGGCCACAGTGCGACCATCATCGAGAGCCACGAACCGACCGCAGACAAGGTCGCCGAGTCTGACCTGGTCGAGGTGGTCATCGGTGACGCCGTCTCCCCGGATACGATCCAGAAGGTGCCAATGGAGCGGGCTGACGTGTTCGCCGCTCTCACCGGCGACACGAACGCCAACGTCGCCGCCTGTTACATCGCACAGACGGGGTCCTCTGTAAAGACCGTAATGCGGATCGGTTCCGACGACGAGCGCGAGTACGGCGGCCACGAGGCAATTGACGCAGTGGTATTTCCCGAGGCGGTCGGCGCGGAGAACGCGACAAAGCAGATACTACAGCCCTGACACGTCCTGGGTGGGACGCGTAGCCAACCGGGTGTTGTGCTCTCACTGGCTCGGCGTCCCGAGCAGTGTAGCCGGGCCACGGGCTAACAACCCCCACGCGTGTAGGTGCCCTCCACATCGGCGTGTCACCGTTGTCGGTTTTCGGGTCGTTCGACACCTCACGGAACCCGAGGACTCACCGCCATCCGGCCGTTAGAACTCACCCCTGCCAGTCCTCGTGGACCAGGACGGTTACCTCCGAGCCGTACGAGCGGGTCCGGTAGACCGAGCGGTCGTACTGGGCGGCAAAGTCGGCGTCGAGGTCGTCGAGCTGTCCCTGCTTGGCGAGGACCATCGGCGGCAGGCCGTCCTCGCCGGTCAGCAGGTCGGCGGTCGGCGTCGGGTTCACCACGTCGGGTTGCTGGGTCGCACAGGTGACTGTCGCCTCGGCGGAGACCAGATGCCAGTTCAGCGGGAGCGTCTCCGGCCAGTTCGTGCATACCGGCCGGAACGCGAGCGGGTAGCGGTCCGCGCCGGCCTCCCGGACGAAGGAGTTCTCCCCGGATTCGCTGTAGACCACGATGTCGGGGCCGTTCTCGTTCTCCGCGGCGACAGCCGCGAGCCGGTCGGCGACCGGCCCCAGGTCGTCGGCCGGCTGGGCGTACTGGACGAGGACGTTCTCCCGCTCGGTCGGCTCCTGGTAGACCGAGCCGAGGCCGACGGCGCCGACCTGCAGCGTCGTCAGGAGGAGCAGACCGACGACGACGCCGGCGACGACGGTGTCACCGTCGGCGTAGAAGCGCCCGCCCCGGACGACGAGCCCCACAGAGACCAGCAACACCGCGAGCGCGCCGACGTGTAGCCAGGTCACATCGAGAACCGGGTTGGCCGGCGGGAGCGGGACCCCGGCCGCGAGGAGCCTGGCGACGGCGTAGGCGAGGACGAGCGCCGGCCCGGCGAACAGCGCGGCACTGACCGGGTCGCCCTGTGGCGCGGCCGTCCGACCCCACCGGTAGACCCGTGCCACCCCGACCGCCGCCGGGACCGAGAGCGGGACGACCGTGTGGACGACGATCCACGCGCCGAAGATGTCGGTTCCCAGTGGGTAGCCCAGAATCGAGGCCAGTCCGGCGTAGCCGGCGAGCATCACGAGGTTGCGCGAGCGGGCGGTGGCGTACCGTTCGGACAGGAACCCGAAGAGCGCAAAGACGCCGACCGCGGTCGCGTTGAGCAGGAGGACCTCGAGGTACTGACCGAAAAAGGAGGCGAAGGTGTCGAGAAGCGACTCGCTGCCGGCGGCTGCCCCGCGACCGAACCAGCTGACGTACTCCCACCCGGCGTAGGAGAGCACGTCGACGGCGTAGCCCGGGAGCGCGAGCGGCTGGCCGACCGCTTCCCACAGCCCCGTCCCGACGGTGGGCTGGTTCGGCGGCACCTCGGTCAGGTAGACCCCGGCGAGCCCGTCACCCCGGGGGGCAAAGAGGAAGACAACCAGGGCGAGAAAGACCGCGAGCACACCGGCGAGATGGCCGGCAAACCGCAGGTATCGGCGGGCGCTCTCCCGGGGAGTCCGCAGCCGTGAACCCAGCGCCGAGGCCCCGTCGACGGGGACCAACAGGAGACCGACCAGCAGGTGCCCGAGGCGGCCAAGCCGGGAGTTCCGGAGCCGGTCGAGTCCGGTCCGGTAGGTGTGGGGTCGGTGGAGGCCAACGTCGAGGAGTAACGCGGCGGCGCCGGCCCAGGTCAGCACGTAGATGACGGCGTTCTCCTTCGAGGCGAAACCGAGCGCGGCCAGGACGCCGAAGGCGTAGAGATACCGGACCCGTCGGGTGTCGTAGTAGCGGACGAGGACCCCCAGTCCGGCGAACATGAAGGTGGCGACCAGCACGTCGCTGCGCATGAACCGCGAGTAGTACAGCAACACGGAGTTGGCGGCGAGAAACAGCGCCATGGCGACCACCTCGTCGCGGTCCAGGTGCGCGCGAAAGAGGTAGGCCGTTCCGGGGAGGGCGGCGCCGACGAGCGCGACCGGCAGCCGAACGGCGAACTCGGTCGTACCCAGCGCCGAGACGAGCACCTGGTCGACGTGCTGGACCAGCGGCCCGTGGACGATGGGCCGGTAGGCGAAGTGGCCGAACTCGTTGTAGTGGACGACCCAGTGGGCGACGCGGGCCTCGTCCCAGTGGGCCGTCCGGGCGTCGAGGGCGACCAGCCGGACGACCGCGGCGAGGACGACGACGACGGCGACCGCCTGCCACAGCTTCACCCGGCCGGCCGCCGTCAGCACTCTCTCGAGCGAGGCAGGGTGTCCCGGCTCGTCGCTCTGGGCGTCTCCGGACAGCGTCTCGTCCGCCGAGGAGTCGGCGGCCCCCGTCCCATCCGAGGGGGTGTCGGTGGAGGGAGTCCCATCGGCGGCAGGGGTGTCAGGGGCGGACGCGTCGTCGTCCTCGCGACGCTCCATACCGGGCCACGCGGGGCGGGTGGATAGAATCCTTGTGGTTTCGGCCGGGAGGTGTGGGTGCGGGGCTGACCGGCGAACGCCTCGTGCAAACGGCAGGCCTTTTATCGCCCGGGACTCCCCGAAACGTATGGTGCGTCTCGGACTGGTCGTCGCCGCGTACGACAAGGGCAGTGGGGAGTCGGTCGTCGAGCGGATGGCCGGGCACGCCCGCGAGACCGCGGCCGAACACGGCGTAGCCATCGCCGCGGAACTCACGGTGCCGGGCTCCTACGACACGCCGCTCGCGGCCGACAGGCTGGCCCGCCGCGACGACGTCGACGCCGTCGTGGTTCTGGGGGCAGTCGTCACCGGCGACACCGACCACGACCAGGTGATCGCCGCGGCGGCCACCCAGGGGCTGACCGACGTCAGCCTCGACCGCGACACGCCCGTCATGTGTGGGATCATCGGCCCCGGCATGAGCCAGGCCGAGGCCGAAGAGCGGGTCCCAAAGGGCGGCGAGGTCGTCGAGAGCGCCATCGAAATCGTACAGGAACTGGACCGCACGGCTGCAGACCCGGATTCGCACGAACCGGCATCCGGCCGCGAACCGACGGCCGGCCCGGACTCCGACCCCGACTGATAGACATGAACTTCGACTTCGCAGACCGCGTCGAGCGCGTATCGCCGAGTGCGACGCTTGCCATCAGCAGCAAGGCAAGCGCACTCGAAGCAGAGGGCGTCGACGTCGTCGACCTCAGCGTCGGCGAGCCCGACTTCGACACCCCACAGAACATCAAAGACGCCGCCGAGGAGGCCCTGGAGGCTGGCAAAACCGGCTACACCCCCTCCCAGGGGATCCCGGAGCTCCGGGAGGCCATCGCCGACAAGCTCGCCGACGACGGGCTGGAGTTCTACGGCCCCGAGAACGTGATGGTCACACCGGGGGGCAAGCAGGCCCTCTACGAGGTCTTCCAGACGCTCATCGACGGCGCTGACGGGCAGGGCCCGTCCGCCAGCGGGACGCAGTCCCGCTCCGGCGACGAGGTTGTCCTGCTGGACCCCGCGTGGGTCTCCTACGAGGCGATGGCGAAACTCGCCGGCGGCACCCTGACGCGGGTGGACACCGCCCGGTACGACTTCCGGCTGGAGGACGCGCTGGGCGACCTCACCGACGCGGTCACCGACGACACAGAGCTCCTGGTTGTGAACTCCCCGGCGAACCCCACGGGGGCGGTCTACGCCGAGACTGCCCTCGAGGGCGTCCGCGACCTCGCCGTCGACCACGACGTGACGGTCATCTCCGACGAGATCTACAAGGAGGTCACCTACGGCGACGCCACCGCCACGAGCCTCGGGAGCCTCGCCGGCATGCAGGACCGCACAGTGACGCTCAACGGCTTCTCGAAGGCCTACGCGATGACGGGCTGGCGGCTGGGCTACTTCGCAGCCCCCGAGGAAATCGTCGACCAGGCCGGGAAGGTCCACAGCCACTCCGTCTCCTGTGCGGTCAACTTCGTCCAGCACGCCGGCATCGAGGCCCTCGAGAACACCGACGACGCCGTCGCCGAGATGCGCGACGCCTTCGCGGAGCGCCGCGACATGCTCATCGACCTGCTCCGGGACCACGGGGTCAGCGTTCCCGAACCCCAGGGTGCCTTCTACATGATGCCCGCCGTCGCCGACGACGACCAGGCCTGGTGCGAGCAGGCCATCGAGGAGGCCCACGTCGCCACAGTGCCGGGCAGCGCCTTCGGTTCGCCGGGCTACGCGCGGATCTCCTACGCCAACAGCAAAGACCGCCTGCGGGAGGCCGTCGCCCGGCTGGACGACGAAGGGTTGCTGTAGCCCGCCCGGGCACGGGATGGAGCGAGAGCGGGGGCGGGGCTGGACTGGCAACGGGGCTGGACTGTCCTCAGCTGGTGTCGAACGGCGAGGCGGGCTCGAGCCCCAGGTCGGCAACCCGCTCGCGGAGGAAGTCGGCCCGCGGCCCCAGTTCTTCCGGGGCGTGGGCGTCGGTCCCGACCGTCACGTCGACGCCGCGGTCCAACAGCGCCTCCAGGAATTCGTCAGCGGGGTGGACCACGCCGATATCCCGGAGCGCCCGGCCGGCGTTGATCTCCGGAACGGTCCGGGAGTCGGCGAATGCGTCGGCGACCCGGTGGTAGTGGTCGACTGTCGAGCGCCCCCGGAGTGACTCGGTCCGTTCGACCAGGTCCGGGTGCGCGGCGATAGCGAACAGTTCCGACTCGACCAGTGCCACGAGCGCGTCGTAGTAGTCGTCGACGAAGGCCTCGAGTTCGCCCTCGTCCATGTCCGCGAACTCGCCGTCCCACTGGACGAACGTGTCGTCGACCGAGTGGACACTGCCGACCGCGTAGTCGAAGCCCGCCTCGGTGAGGAAGTTGGCGATCTCTTCCTCGGCGCGGGGGTCGTAGTCCATCTCGACGGCGTCGTAGACGTCGATGTCGTTGGCCTCGTCGAGCCGGTCGATGGCCGTCCGGCGGCGCTCGTGGGTGGCGTCGAGCGTGAATCCGACCATCTCCCGGGAGCGGCGCTGGCGCTCGCTGACGGGGAGCATGCAGTGGTCGGCGATTCCCAGGGCGTCCAGCCCCGCCTCCTCGGCGGCGGCGACCATCCGGAACAGAAAGGCCCCGTCGGAGTAGTTGGAGTGGACGTGGTAGTCGCGCATCAGTTGTCCCCCCGTTCCGGAGAGCGAGTGGTCTGGTCGTCGGCGGGCCGCCGTTCCCCCAGTACCCGCTCGATGATCGCCCCCGACGAGAGGAGTTCGTCCTCGCGGGCCTCCCGCCCGGAGGCACGGACGACCTCGCAGTCGAGTCCGCGGTCGGCGAGTGCCGCCGCGATGGCGTCCTCGTCGTGGTGCTGGTCGTGCCCCAGGACGATCACCGACGGGTCGATGTCGGCGATGGGGACGAAGTAGTCATCGGGGTGGCCAAGACGGGCCTCGTCGACGGCCTCGAGGGCGCCGACCATCTCGACGCGCTGGCGGTCCGGAATCACAGGCGGCGCCTTGTGGGTGACATTCTCTCCACGGGCGAGGATGACGTGGAGCTCGTCAGCCATGTCCGCGGCTTGCCCGAGGTAGTGGACGTGGCCCGGGTGGAGGATGTCGAAGGTCCCTTGCGCGACGGCGCGTTCGGTCATCGGCTCACCTGCGCCCCCCGCGGTCGGTGTCGGTGTCCTCCTCTCGGAGCTGGCGGTCGATGTCCTCCTGCGTGAAGTCGAAAAACTCCTCTTCGGGCAGCGGCACGTCGAGCACCGGCAGCTCCACCGGCTGGCCCTCCCGGCCGTAGGCTTGCCAGTCGTCGGGGCCGTAGGGGGCCCCGAGGATGATGTGGACGCGGTTGCGCCCGAACGTGCCCAGGTCGGCGTCGCTTGGCCGGAGCACGCCGTTCGGGTGGGAGTGGATCGAACCGGCAGCCCGCGTGTCGTTTGGCACCATGTTCGTGTCGACGGTGGCGCTGACGGGGTTGGTCTCGGTCCCCGGAATGACCAGTACCTCCGTCAGCACGGTCCCCGATTCGTCCAGCCCGAGGTTCGAGGCGGCCTCCCCCCGGAGCAGCCCCATGTACTCGTCGGGGTGGGCGTCGCGGGCGGCCTCGCGCGCGAACTCGAGTGCTTCCTCGGCGACGCCGAGGACCTCACCCGAGCGAAACAGTCCCATGTTCCTCGCTGGGTGCGCGCTCCTTCTAAGCGTTCCGGAGTGTGAGGAATGGCCCCATCCGGGCAGGCGGAGCGGTCCGGAGCGGGCGGCGTCCGAGACCGAAGGGTAGAAACCTCGCTCGTCACATCTAGATGGTATGTCTGAAGCAGACGGCACCGGCGACGGTGCCACCGTCGTCTACGACCTCGCGCCCGGCTGTACCATCGCCGATGCCGAGGAGGGGGCGCGCTACCACGCGACCGTCAACGGTGTGGTCGACTACGGCGTCTTCGTCGACCTCTCCGACGAGGTGTCGGGGCTCGTCCACGCCTCGAACCTCGTCGGCGACTACGAGGTCGGTGACGAGCTTATCGCCGAGCTCGCGACGATTCACGAGGACGGCGACCTGGGCTTCGAAGAGGTCCGGACCACCGGCTACGAGACACGCACCGTCGGCCGCGGCGACCGGCTGACGATGGCCGAGCTCGAGGACGCGGTCGGCGAAGGCGGCCACATCGAGGGCCGGGTCGTTCAGGCCAAACAGACCGGCGGCCCGACTATCTTCCAGGTCCGCGACGAAACCGGGACGACGCCGTGTGCGGCCTTCGAGGAGGCCGGCGTCCGGGCCTACCCCGAGGTCGGAATCGGCGACGTGGTCCGCGTGACCGGAGCGGTCGAGACCCGGGACGGCCACCCCCAACTCGAAGTCGGGGACCTGGCCGCTCTCGAGGGCGCCGCCGCAGCCGACGTCCAGGACCGGCTCGACGCCGCAACCACCGAACTCGCCGCGCCGGCGAACGTCGACCCGCTGGTCGACTGGCCCGCCCTGGGCAAACTCTACGACGACCTCCGCGAGGTCGCCCGCCTGCTCCGGGAGACCGTCCTCGAGGGCCGTCCGATCCGGATGCGCCATCACGCCGACGGCGACGGGCTGTGTGCCAGTGCCCCGCTGCAGCACGCCCTCGAGTCGTTCATCGCCGACACCTACGCCGACCCCGAAGCCCCCCGACACCTCCTCAAGCGCCTGCCGAGCAAGGCCCCCTTCTACGAGATGGAGGACGTCACGCGCGACCTGAACTTCGCGCTGGAGGACCGCAAGCGTCACGGGCAGAAGCTGCCCCTGCTTCTGATGCTCGACAACGGCTCGACCGAGGAGGACACCCCGGCCTACCGGAACCTCGCCCACTACGACATCCCGGTCGTGGTCGTCGACCACCACCACCCCGACCCCGGGGCGGTCGAAGGGCTCGTCGAGAGCCACGTCAACCCCTACCTCCACGACGAGGACTACGCGGTGACGACGGGGATGCTCTGCGTTGAGCTGGCGCGGATGATCGCTCCCGAGATTACCGAGGACGTGCGCCACGTCCCGGCTGTTGCGGGGCTGGCCGACCGCTCAGAGGGTGAGGGGATGGCCGACTACCTCGACATCGCGCGGGAGGCCGGCTACGACGAGAGTCGCCTGCAGGACATCGGCGAGGCGCTCGACTACGCCACCTTCTGGCTGCGCTACGACGACGGCCGCGAGCTGATCTACGACATCCTGGACGTGAACTGCGACGACCCCGAGCGCCACGCTGACCTCGTGGACCTGCTCGCCGACCGCGCCCAGCAGGACGTCGACACCCAGCTCGGTGTGGCGATGGAACACGTCACCCACGAAACCCTCGAGAACGGGGCTCACCTCTACCGGGTCGACGTAGAGGAACACGCCCGCCGGTTCACCTACCCCGCGCCTGGCAAGACGACCGGCAAGGTCCACGACCGGAAGGTCGCCGAGACCGGCGACCCCGTCATCACGATCGGCTTCGGCCCCGACTTCGCCGTCCTCCGGAGCGACGGCGTCCGGCTCGACATCCCGGAGATGGTCGCCGAACTCCAGGAGGAGGTCGAGGGCGGGGGCGTCAGCGGCGGCGGCCACCTCGTCGTCGGCTCGATCAAGTTCGTGAAAGGGATGCGCGAGGCGGTCGTCGACACGCTGGTCGGGAAGATGGCCGACGCGGAACTCGACGAGGACCTTGGCAGTTCAGCGGCCGTCGCCGACGACTGATAGTGATTGCTGTGATTATTTTCGGCATCCTGTGAGAATATCGGTGTTTTGAGAGGCGACTCGGCCGGTCTGTGACCGCCCGGCGGTAACGAGTCACAGCAATCACTATGAGACGAGCGACTG
>CAZOWU010000013.1:0-19344 GCA_964583735.1 uncultured Halobacteriales archaeon
TCCTGCTCAGACTCGTTCCTGCCCGGGACCTGTTCCTGCTCAGACTCGTTCCTGCCCGGGACCTGTTCCTGCTCAGACTCGTTCCTGCGCCCGCACGAGGGCTGTCTCGTCGTCCATCTCGAGGAAGGCATGTAACTCCCGGAGCGCGCGGACGACCCGCTCCGCACGGTCGGGGTCGACGTCGCCGTCGAGTGCCTCGACGCGCTTGCGTTCGGCGCGAACCCCCGAGAGCACCTGGCTGACCTCCCGGCCAGGCTCGTCGTACAGGGAACGGATGTCGCTCGCATGCGCGTCCGCGGCGGCGGCGACCGCCAGCCCTCGCTGGACACGCAGGCTCGCGGGCACCTCCCGGGGTGCGGGCCGCTCGCTGCTGTCCGCGGTCCGCAACAACTCCAGCAGGTACAGCTCCTCCGCGTCGTCGACCCGCATCCGACGGGCGAGTTCGGCTCCCACCCGCCGCAGCTCCGCCGCGGCCAGATACGTGTCGTCGAGCGGCTTCAACCGGCCGGCGTGGACGAAGCCAGCCCGGCGGACGTACTCGGCGGCCTCCTCGCTCGCTCGCGCTGCCAGCTCGTCTACCGAGGCGGTATCGACAGCGTTCCGCACGCCGCTCAGGTCGAGTTCGACCGGGTCGTCGGTGTGCTCCGCGCGCCCGCCGACGCCGACGCTTCTGACCGAGCCACAGGCCGGACACTGGATCTCCCCGGTCTCGTAGTACGACCAGCGCTCGCCGCAGTCGGTGCACTCGCGCTCGCCGCGGATCTCCATACGACCTCTACGTGCCAGCCGGACATAAGCGCCGGCCATCGCCGCCGGCAGTCCCGGTTCCCCGCTGGTCTCCAGTCGGTCCGGGGAGCCCCACCCGGCCCGGGCCAGTTCGTGTCAGTTGAGTAGCCGACATGCTTAAGTTCGTCTACCTGGTTGTGTTAAGCGACGCTTCGCTTGGAGGGCCGAAGCGTCAGCGGGGACCAATTCAGGGCGGCAAGTATCCACGCGGGCTTTTTTCGCCCGCGTGACTTGCTTTCCTTTCGACGCACACTCGCTAGCTGCAGCCACACTCGCCCGCGGCCAGACTGCCCGATAGCTCCATCAGCGTGTCGTCCTGTTCTGTTGCTCTGACCCGTCTAGTATTCTGACCGGTCCGTCCGGCTACGCTTGCCCACTCACGTAATATCTCCGACATAGAGAGTCCGGCCGTCAACTGTGGTCGGCCGCTGGCCGGTGTCTACCTCCGGCGGGTCACGTCGGGGTATTCGGCCCGCACGGCACCCTTCAGATGTCCTCCTGACATGCCCGGGAGATTGGACTCCGATTCCCTCCGACGGGACTCGATGACGGCCAAGTTACGTATTTGAAACACCATATTTAATATAATCAGACACAAACAGCGGGATAGAGTTCACTGATGTACGACCTGACAGGCTTCCAGCGCGACCTCCTGTACGTCATCGCGGGGAAAGAAGAGCCCCACGGGCTGGCGATCAAAGACGAACTCGAGGAGTACTACGAGAAGGAGATCCACCACGGGCGGCTGTACCCGAACCTCGACACGCTGGTCGAAAAGGGACTCGTCGAGAAGGGCCAGCGCGACCGCCGGACCAACTTCTACAGCCTGACGCGCCGGGGCACCCGCGAGATCGAGGCCCGTCGCGAGTGGGAAAACCAGTACGTCGAACCGTAGCCACGGTTGCAGCACCGCCCCCGACTCTCCTCGTCGAGGATGGACAGCAGACGGCTCACCGCAGCCGTCGGGCTCGCTGCGAGCCTGCTCGTCAGTATCCTCGCCTGATAGTGATTGTTGTCCCGATGTCCCGGCGAGTGCCCGCATCGGAGTCGGCAAGCGCCGGGAACAGACGACAAGAATCACGATGAGTCGCGTTCGACACGCTTCTCCTGCTCTTTGTCGTCCCTGTGGTTCCCTTCCTGTTCCGGGGCGGGCGCGAGCGCGGAGACGAGCAGTCGACAGTCCGGCACTGTCCAGTCTGTGACTACCGGACCACCGACCACCGCAACGAGTACTGTCCCTGGGGCGGTCACCGCCTGGAGTCGTGCAAGCTGTCGACTGCCGGCCGACACGGGAAACCGGTGGATACATGTCCCGGGCACGCGCCGTTGGTCCCGATGGGAGTCGAACAGCTGCTCATCGACTTTTTGCTCGGACCGCTCTCGCTGGTCGACGTTGTCCTCAACCTCGGTGTGCTCCTCAACGAGGTCGAGTTCACGCTTCGCCTGTTCGAGGCCGGACAGGTCGACACGTTCATCGACGCGCTCATCGACGGCCGGACACTCATCGGCCAAGCTGTCGCCGGCCTCCTTGGCACGGGCTTCTGGCTCAGCGTGCTCGGTGCGGCCACGTGAGGTAGGGTCGCGTCGGTCCTGTGGCGGCCACCAGCGCGTGCGGGTGCGCCTGCAGCGCCGGTTCCTGCCTCAGAACTGGTAGCGTCGGTCGTCGTTTTCCTGTTGCTGTGGGAAGCTTGGCCCCATCTCCTCGAAGGTCATTCCATAGAGGAACTCGTCGTAAGTGACGTCGTAACCGCTCCGGAGGTGGAAATCGAGCGTCCCGGTCTCGACGGCAGTCTGGAAGAGCATGTGGACCGCCCGCCGGACCAGCTCGTCGGGGTCCTCGGGCTCCATGGCGGCGACAAGCATCGCCAGCTCGTTGCGGGTCTCGCGGTCCAGGTCGACCGGTAGCTCCTCGCCGAGGTTGCCGTACGTCGACTCGACATCCCCGGTCAGGTCCTCGAGGCTCATACTCCGTTTACGGCGACCCCGCCCGAAATCCCTTTCGGGCCCGTCCGGCCCGGCGGTCGGGACGGGTCGGACTCGACCCACCCCGCGTCGTCCACACGACCGACTCATCGTGACTCTTGTATTCTGTTCCCGGCGCTTGCCGGCCCCGATGCGGGCAATCGCCGGGGCATCGGGACAACAATCACTATCAGAAGTCGGGCAGGTCGTCGGGAGCCTCGTAGTCGGTTTCCCAGTCGATGTACTCGGCCTTGAGGACCTCACACACCACCTGCCCAAGCTCCGTCAGGCCGGCGTTGATCGCGGAGACGGTCCCCCACGAGTCGATGTCGGGGTGCAGACCCCGTTCCTTCCAGTCCTCCGGCAGGCCGGGAGCGTGGTACCCCACCCGGTCGGCGTGGGAGTCCCAGAAGAAGTCGAAGCGTTCCAGCAGCCCCAGATCGAGCACGACCGCAAAGTCCTCCTCGGTCATCGCCGGGTCGGCGGCCCACTCGGTGAACGCCTCTTCCCACGCCCCGTCCCGGAGGAAGGACTCGATCTCGTCACGGCGGTAGTCGGTGTCGCCGATAATCTCCGCGTCCTCGTACTCGTTGGGGTCCATTCCCTCCAGCTCGGGGGGGTCGGGCACTGGGACGTCGAGAGCCATACCGGCGTGACGGCGGCCACGCCTAAGTCCCTTCGGCGCCCGGCCGATGCCGTTACGTGTAAACCTGCCGCCCCGCTACTCCGGCCAATGACAGATAGCGGGCCGGGCGGCGACCCGGTCGAAAACTCACCGGAGGGCCAAGCAGACGGGTCGTCCGCCGGGCCAGCAGACGGGTCGTCCGCCGGGCCAGCAGACGGGTCGTCCGCCGGGCCAGCAGACGGTGCCGAAACCGGGACCGGTGAGGCCACCAGCGACGTGGACGTCGTCGACCCATCGTCCCCGATGCAACCGCCCGGCGACCGGGAAGAAGGGTCGGCGACCGTTGTCGGCACCGCTCACGTCTCCGAGGAGAGTGTCCAGGAGGTCGAGGACACAATCGAACGCGAACGCCCGGACATCGTGGCCGTGGAACTCGACGAGTCCCGCTACCGCCGACTCCAGGGTGGCGAGCCCGACGACATCGACCCCAAGGACCTCATCCGCGGCCGGACTGTCTTCCAGTTCATCGCCTACTGGCTGCTCTCGTACGTCCAGGCGAAACTCGGCGAGCGGTTCGACGTCGAGCCCGGTGCGGACATGATGGCCGCCGTCGAGACCGCCGAGCGGTTGGGGCTCGGCATCGCGCTCGTCGACCGCGATATCCAGTTGACGGTCAGACGGTTCTGGTCGCGGCTGCGCTTTCGCGAGAAAGCCGGGCTGTTCGTGACGTTGCTCGTAGGTACGGCTGGTCCTGTCACTGCTGGGCTGGGCGTCGGGTTCGCGTTCGGGGGCTTTCTCGCACTGCCCGCGGAGATCCTTGCCGGCCCCCTCCTCGTCCCGCCGCTGAGTGTCGGCGTCCCGGTGGTCGGCAGTCTCGTCGGGGTGGCCCTGACCGTCGTCGACCTGTTGCTGGTGGCCGGCGTGATCGCCGCCGTCGTCGGGGTCCCACTGGTGCTCGTCTTCTCGGCTCTTGCCGACACCGGCCAGGACTACGGGGAACTGGAGATGGCGGAGCTGACCGACACCGACGTGGTGTCGGCGATGATGGAGGAGTTCCGCCGGTTCTCGCCGGGTGGGGCGGAGGCGCTTATCGACGAGCGGGACGCCTACATCGCCCACCGGCTGGTGGCGCTCCGGGAGGCAGGCTACCGCGTGGTGGCCGTGGTCGGGGCGGGCCACCGCGAGGGGGTCGAGGGGTATCTCGCGAACCCGGAGACGCTGCCGCCGGCCGACTCGCTGACCGGCGAACCGTCATCCTCACGGTGGAAGAGTGCCCTCTACACCGCCGTCGGGTCGCTGTTCACGCTCGGCTTCCTGGCGTTTTTCCTCCTGCTCGCCATTGCCGGCGTCCGCGAGGGCTACCTGCTCACCCTCTTCGGTGTGTGGTTTCTGGTCAACGGCATCGTCGCCGCGGGGCTGGCACTGGCTGCGGGCGCCCACTGGCCCAGCGCGGCTGCGGGCGGAGCGGTCGCGTGGCTGACCAGCGTCAACCCGCTGCTCGCGCCGGGGTGGTTCGCCGGCTACGTCGAATTGCGGTACCTGAACATTAGCGTCGGCGATATCGGCCGGCTCAACGACCTCGTTGCCGACGAGGACAAGCCGCTAAGCGACCTGTTCCGGTCGATGAAGCAGGTCCCCCTCTTCCGGCTCATTCTCGTGGTTGCGATGACCAACATCGGCAGCTTCGTGGCGAGCATCCTCTTTGCCACTGTCCTGCTCCCCTACCTCTCGGCCGACATCGGCGGGCTCGACGCGCTGGCGGGGCTGATGGTCGAGGGAGCACAGCGTAGCGCGGAGGCGGTCTGGGGGGCGCTGACGTGACCTGCGGGGTGTCGACGTGACCCGTATCCGGTTCTCGCGGCGGGAGATCCGCGATTTCGCTGCCGCCTGGCTCGCGCTGACCGTCGCCTTCGCGCTCTTTTTCAACCGCAGCCTCCTCCGCGGGCTACTCGCCGGCTTCGTCCAGCCGGGCGCACTCGCCCGGATCGCCGCCGAGAGCCTGGTCGTCGTCGGCACGGGGTTCCTGTTGCACGAACTCGCCCACAAGGTGGCCGCGGTTCGGTTCGACCAGGTCGCGGAGTTCCGGGCCGACTACAGTATGCTCGGGCTGGCGGTCGTCTCTGCGCTGGCGGGCTTTCTCTTTGCCGCCCCCGGCGCAGTCCACCACCGCGGCCGCATCACCCTCCGGGAGAACGGTCTCATCGCGCTCGCTGGCCCCGCGGTCAACGCCGTCCTCGCTGTCGGCTTCCTCGGGGTCGCCATCCTTGCCACCGGCCCGATTGCCGCCCTCGGCGATCTCGGCTTTGTCGTCAATATCCTGCTTGCGGGGTTCAACATGATCCCTTTCGGCCCGCTAGACGGTCGGACCGTCCTCGACTGGAGCACGCCTGTCTTCGCCGTCAGCTTCGCACTCACCGCGGGCGTAGCGGTGGTCGTCCTGCTCGGGCCGCTACTCCCGGTGTTGTAGGCTCGCCGGACAGGCCAAGTGGCTGGCGCGCACCTGCCGGCAACCCGGTGGCTGGCGCTTCCGTATCGGCTGGACCACTACCCGTGCCGGCACCCGTCACAAAAGTATCTTGTGGCCACCGTCCGGGATCGCGGCTCCGTACGCCGATTTTGCGCGTGAAAGAGAGAGAAAGTATTTATAATGCCCTCCGTAATGAGTCGTATGGATACTAACAGACGCACCATCCTGAAAGCCGGTGGCATCGCCGCGCTGATGGGCTCGACCGGGCTCGCGGGTTGTACCGGCGGGCTCCTCGGTGGCGACGGTGGCAGCGGCGGGAACTCCGGTCCCGAGAGCTGGCAGTACGACCCGTCGTTGCTGGGTGACGCACCCAACGCCTTCTTCGGGTCGATGGACTACGCCACCATCTACGAGAACCGCGAGTTCTTCCCGGAGGACACACAGGACAGCCTCGAACAGACCGACTCCAGCACGCCGGTCAACCCGGAGGACATCGACTTCGTGTCCGGGGTCGGTGGCGGGAGCGTCTCGATGATGGACAGCTCCGGCAGCGGTGCCGGCTCGTTCGCCATTGCTGGCTCCTTCGAACAGTCGGCGATCACCGACGAGATCGAGAGCGAGAACGACGCGACCGAGGTCGGCGAGTACGAGGGGTACACCCTCTACGAGAGCCCCGAAATGAGCGAAGATTTGGGCCCAGACGCCTCGGGGTCGGCGACGATCGGCGTCAGTGATGGCGCTGTCGTCGCTGGCTTCGCCTTCGCTTCGGGGACGTCGACGAGCTCGTCCGGGCAGGACGCCGTCGAGACTGCTATCGACTCCAACAACGGCGACGCCGACCCGCTCCGCGGGAACAACGAGTATGCCACGACCGTCGCGGACACCGTCGGTGACGCGACCGCCCGCTTTGGCGGCGTGGGCGACCCAGAACTGATCGACCAGTTCTCCGGCATGGCGGACCCACAGGCTCAGACCTACGTCGAGGGGATGCGCGCAGGTGGCTTCGGGATGGCTCTCCAGGGGGAGACGACCACGTTCACGGTCGTCCTCGCCTACGAGAGCGGACAGGCGGCCGAGGATACCGGAATCGCCGACCTCATCGACGGGTTTGGACCACAGGTCGAACAGGAGGAAGGGATCAACAGCGTCAGCGGGGAACAGGACGGCAACGCCATTACCATCACTGTCGAAGGTGACACCCAGGCCCTGCTCCAGCAGGCCAACCAGACCGGCGGGATGACCGGGGTTGCGTCGATGTCCACGTCTGCGAGTGGCGGCTCCTGAGACCGGCCGACGACCCGACGGACTTTTGATGCGGTGGTCGCTTCCCTGGGCTATGAGCGACGACACTGTGGACGGAGCAGGTGCGCCCAGTCCGGCGCGCACCGAGGGGGGAACCGGGGAGGACGACGGGGGAACCGGGGAGGACGACGGGGGAACCGGGGAAGACAACGAGGGACACGGGGACGAGGACGGTGACCGGGAGGGACTCACGTACGCCGAGGCGGGCGTCGACATTACCGACAGCGAGGCCGCCACCGCGGCGCTGGTGGGCGCAGCCGGCGAGTTCGAGGGTGACTACGCCGGCCTCGTCGACATCGGCGACCAGTACCTCGCGCTGGCGACCGACGGGGTCGGAACGAAGCTGCTCGTCGCCGAGGCGGTCGCGGACTACTCCACGGTCGGCATCGACTGCATCGCGATGAACGTCAACGACCTGGTCGCACAGGGGGTCCGACCGGTCGCCTTCGTCGACTACCTGGCCGTCGACGAGCCCGACGACGCCACGGCCGAACAGCTCGGGGAGGGGCTGGCCCGGGGGGCCGAGCGCGCCGACGTCGCGCTGGTCGGTGGCGAGACCGCCGTCCTTCCCGATATCGTCGACGGGCTGGACATCGCCGGGACCGCCGCCGGGCTGGCGCCGGACGATGGCCTGTTTCCTGGCGAGGCCGAACCCGGCGACGCGCTGGTGGGGTGGCCCTCCTCGGGAGTCCACTCCAACGGGCTGACGCTGGCTCGCGAGGCGGTCACCCGCGCACACGCCTACACCGACCCGTTCCCGCCCGACCCCGACCGGACCATCGCGGCGGAACTGCTGGAGCCGACCCGCATCTACACCGACCTGCTCGACCCGCTGCGCGCCCACGACGCCCACGCAGCGGCCCACGTCACCGGTGGCGGGTGGACGAACCTGACACGGATGGGCGCCCACCGCTACGAGGTGACCGACCCCTTCGACGCCCAGCCTGTCTTCGAGTTCGTCCAGGCGGAGGGCGGCGTGAGCGACGCGGAGATGCACCGCACGTTCAACATGGGGACGGGCTTCGTCGCGGCGCTCGAGTCGGCGGATGCCGAGGCTCTGGCCGCGGCGGACGACGAGGCACGGGTGGTCGGCACTGTCGAGGAGTGTGAAGGTGGCGGTGCTGTCGAGGTACGCGGCCTCTCCCTCAGCTGACGCTGTCGGTTCGCGGAACTGATCCCGGGAGTACGCTTTTATCCGGGGCACTCGTCGCTCGGACCGAACCGCGGGCGAGTGCAGCCCGCCATCTAGAGCGTGACCACGTGTGCTGGAGGATACTGAGGAGGTCGAGTCAGTCGACGGGTCTGCCCGGGACGGTGTCGACGGGCTGCCGGGGACGCCGACAGTCGTCAGTCTCAGTGACATCCACGGCTACCTCGGGGCGGCCCGCAGCGCCCTGCTGGCGGTCTCGGAGCACCCAGACTACGACCCGGTTGTCGAGTCCGGGCCGGACAGACAGCTCCAGTGGGCCGGTAACGACTACGTGTTGGTGTTCAACGGCGACCTCGTCGACCGTGGGTCGGACAGTGACCGGGTCGTATCGACGGTTGCCCGCCTCGCCGCGCAGGCCGGGCCCGAACGCGTCCGCGTCACTCTCGGCAACCACGAGATGGGCATCCTCACGCCCGACCGCTTCAGCTGGGGTGGGTGGTACTCCGGGAGTCGCTCGCCCGCCCAGCGCCGGGCCTTCGTCGACCGGGTCCGCGGCGGCCACGTCGTCGCCGCCTACGACGGCTACCGGGTCACTTACGCCCACGCCGGCAAACCCGACCCCTACGACGCGGGGGCGCTGAACGACCGGCTGGTCGCCGCCGCGGCGGACCTCGGGGCCGCTATCGGGACGCCGGGCGACCCCGAGGCCCAGCGAGCCGCCATCGACGCCTATCCCGAGGTACTCGGGCTGGGTGGACGGAGCGGCCGGGGCCCCGGCGCGGGCGTGGCGTGGCTCGACTTCGAGCATCTACCCGAGGACGCACCACCACAGGTCGTCGGCCACACGCGCCACACCGAGCCCACCCGAAAGGGGGCGGTCGTCTGCGAGAACGTGATTCGGGACAACAGACGCGACGAGGGGGGTGAGGCGGTCCTGGTCGAGACGCCCGACCGGCTGGTCGCGGTCGGGCGCGACGAGGAGGGCGGCGTCTGTGACCACGAGTTCTGCATGCCCGAGGGCACCGGTCGCTGACCCGTCGGCTGCCGACCGCCTCACTGTGGCCGCGCGGTCAGGAGATGTGTCGCGCGACGTCGGCCCCGGTGATGATCCCGACGGTTTCGCCGTCCTCGACGACGAGGACGGCATCGTTGTGGTCGAGGTGGCTGTCCACGGCGTCCAGCGTGGCGTCGGGCTCGACGGCTGTCATCGATTCGCCCATCACCTCGGAGACCGGGAGGTCGCCGACGTTCTCCTCCGGCCGTTGGCGGACGTCGGAGGTGCCGATCAACCCCTGTGGGGTGCCCTCGCGGACCACTGGAACCTGCGAGTACCCTTTCTCGTCCATCAGCTCGGTGGTCTCGTGAACCGAGTCGTCGGGGGCGACGCTAACGACCGGCGAGTGCATCAGGTCGCGCGCGCGGAGGACACCACCCTCTGCCTCCTGGAGAGCGTCGACGATTCGCCGCAGTGTCGAGAGCCGCGGGTCGACGTCTCCACCCTCGATCCGGGCGATCAGGGGCTGGGAGACGTCAGCCCGCTCGGCGAGTTCGCTCTGGGTCAACTCCAGGTCGGTCCGGCGCTCCCGGAGGTCCTCCGGCGTCGGGAGTTCCATACCTACAGATGCACGACAGTAATATAAAAACCCACCGACCCGGAACCTCACCGGAGGCGGTCAGCCAGGTCAACACCTGTGTGCCGGGTCGACGCCACCCATGGTGGGCCGAACCGTGTCGGCGCGGTAGACGGCCCACTCCCCGCGGGGGCTACGGGTGTGCTACTCCTCGCCGGTCTCGATGGTGTCGACGTTCTTGAGCGGGACGTCCCGGAGCGCGCCGCCGATGTCGCTTTTCGCGATGCGCTGGGCGTGTTCCTCGCTCTCGGCGTTGAACACGTCCATCTCCAGCACCAGTCCGACCAGAGCGGTGTCGGCGGCGACAAACGCGGAGTCGAACGGCTCTCCACAGGCCGGGCAGTCGGTGAAGCCGACCTCGACCTCCACGTAGTCCATTCCCTCCTCGTTGAGCCGCTTGCCGGCTTCGCTGACGGCCACGCCGATGGCGTCGTCGATGTCCGAGACGTCGTGAACCAGCCAGGCGGCTTCCAGCACGACCGTGAAGTCCATACTCCAACACTCCTCCGGCCACCTACACGTCTCTTTTGGATCCCGGCTGGCTCTCGGGCGCCCGTGACCGCAATGTCGGCACGCAGTGACAGAGGTGGGCACGGCCCTCGTGTGGTGCGCACGTCACCCCAATACAACGCATAAGTTATGGAAACGTCGCCAGTGTGGTCCTCCTCGATTACGCCGTTGTTCGGCTGCGCGGCTCCAGCGACCCAATCCCTACCTGCCCCAGACAAACCGCAAGACAGCGAGCAGATCGGCACGAGCGAACGTCCGGTATGTTTATATACATCTGGCGGCTGAAATACGATTCACACCGATGGCATCCCGCCCGTACACTGCCGCGCTGTTCGTGCTGTACCAGCTGAGCTTGCTCGCCGGCATCCTGCTGTTCCCACTGGCAGTCCTCACCCGGCAAGTCGGTTTCGAACTGCCGGTCCACCGCGTCGTCAGCTGGCTGGGGGCTGCCTACGAGCAGGCCGCCTGACCGCCTGGCCGTTCAGAAGCCACTCCTCGCGCTTCCGAAGGTTATTACCCGCCGCCACCGCTAGTGTCGGTAATGCAGGACAACGACATCACGCCGCCGCGTCACCCCGCCGCGGCCAAATTCGACCACGGCCCATACGAGCCCGAACTCGGGTCGCTGCCCGCGCAAGGGGGCGACCACCAGGACGACGACGAGACGGTCAACAAGACCGGCACGACGACCATCGGCATCGCTGCCGCTGACGGCGTCGTGGTGGCGACGGACAAGCGCGCCTCGCTGGGTGGCCGCTTCGTCTCGAACAAGAACGTCCAGAAGGTCGAACAGATCCACCCGACCGCCGCACTCACGCTCGTGGGCTCGGTCGGTGGTGCCCAGTCGTTTATTCGGACGCTGCGCGCCGAGGCAAACCTCTACCAGACCCGCCGCGGAAAGGACATGTCGATCGGCGCGCTGGCGACGCTTGCGGGCAACTTCGCCCGCGGCGGCCCGTTTCTCGCGATCAACCCTATCCTCGGCGGCGTCGACGATGAGGGGACCCACGTCTACAGCATCGACCCCGCCGGTGGCGTCATGGAAGACGACTACACTGTCACCGGCTCCGGGCTGACCGTCGCGTACGGTACCCTCGAGGACCGCTACGAACCCGACATGAGCGTCGAGGAGGCCGTCGGCGTGGCCGCCACGGGTGTTTCGGCCGCCGCCGAACGCGACACCGGCTCCGGCAACGGTATCTTCATCGCCGAGGTCACCGAGGAGGGTGTCGACATTTCCGGCCACGACCTCGACGAGTTCGCCGGCTGACTGCGCCCGGCTCCCGCGGTCGCGCTCCGAACTCTGCGCCCCGAGCCGCCGGTGTTGCTGTCGGTCCGGTGGCTGGTGACCGGGAACCGCGGTGATATTTGTGGGCCGCTGCCGAATCGGGGGTATGGACCTGTTCGGGACGGCGGGGATCCGTGGACCGGTCACCGAGGTGACGCCCGAACTGGCGGTGCGCGTCGGGCGGGCTGCAGCGACGGTCGTCGACGGCGGCGAGTTCGTCGTCGCCCGTGACGGCCGCGAGACCGGGGACGCGCTGGCCGCTGCCGTCGCTGCCGGCCTGCTCGCCGGCGGCGCCGCGGTCCGTCGGGCGGGGATGCTCCCGACGCCCGCCCTCGCCTACGCCTCCCGCGGGCGCCGGGGTGTGATGGTCACCGCCTCGCACAACCCGCCGGCGGACAACGGTGTGAAGCTGTTCGTCGACGGCGAGGAGTACGACCGGGACGCCGAGCGGGCCGTCGAGGAGCGGGTCGACGCGCCGGTCGCCGACTGGGACCGCTGGGGGGGCGCCGAGCGGGTGGATGTCCTCGAGACGTACCGACGGACTGTCGCCGACTACGCTGCCAGCTACGGAACCGACGCCGACGGCCTGAGGGTGGCCGTCGACTGTGGGAACGGAGTGGCGAGCCTCGCAACTCCACAGGTGTTGACCAGCCTCGGGGCGGACGTGCGGGCGCTGAACGCCACTGTCGACGGCCACTTCCCAGCCCGCCAGTCGAAGCCGACCCCGGAGAGCCTCGCTGCCCTGCGGGCGTTCGTCGACGACGGCGCGGACCTGGGAGTCGGCCACGATGGCGACGCCGACCGGGTCGTCATCGTCGACAGCGACGGTGCGGTGGTCCACGAGGATACCGTCCTGGCGGTCCTCGCGGAGCACTACACCCGGGCCAGCGACGCCGCCGACCCCGTGGTCGTCACGACGCCCAATGCCTCCGGCCGGGTCGACGAGCGTGTCCGGGCCGCGGGCGGGCGCGTCGAGCGCGTCCGGCTGGGTGCGCTGCACGAAGGCGTCGCGACGGCCCGCGCGGACGGCGACGAACGCACGGCAGTCGTCTTTGCCGCCGAACCCTGGAAGCATCTCCACCCACGGCTGGGCGGGTGGATCGATGGCGTGGCCTCCGCGGCCGTCTTCGCGCGGCTGGTCGCCACCGAGGGACTCGAGACACTCCGGGCACCGGTGACCGAACGCCCCTACCGCAAGGAGTCTGTCCCCTGTCCCGACGAGCGGAAGGCTGCGGTGATGGCCGAACTGGCGGAGACGCTCCCCGAGACGGTTCCGGAGGCGAGCGTGGACACCGACCACGGCGTCAGACTCGACTTGCCCGACGGCTCGTGGACGCTGGTCAGACCCAGCGGAACAGAGCCCTACGTCCGGGTCTACGCCGAGAGCGAGGCAGTCGAGGAACTCGTGGCGACGGTCCGGGAGCGCGTCGAGGCCGCCGTCGAGTGATCAGAGCCCGCTGACGAAGATGGCGACCCACTGCGAGAGGTCCTCCCGATCGGTGACCTCGACGCTTGTAACCCACTTGACCCACTGGAACCCCCGCCGGCCGGGCGCGACCAGCCGCAGGGGGGCACCGTGACCGTGAGTCAACGGGTCGCCGTCGACGTGAGTCGCCAGCAGACACTCGCGGGCCTCCTCGAGCGGGACGGACCACTTGTAGCCGGTGACCGACCGAAACCGGACCCACTCCCCCTCCGCTGCGGGTTGCGCGCGGTCGAGTAGGTCACTCACCCGGACGCCACGCCACTCCCGCTCGGCGTACCAGCCACTCGTGCAGTCGAGCACTGCGGTCTCTGCCTCGTCTGCTGTGCCGAGTAGCCGGTCGTAGCTGTAGCCCGTCGGCGATTCTACTGCTCCCTCCACGGAGAGCTGCCAGCTACTGGTGTCGACGGGGTCGGGGTCGTCAGCGACCCAGGAAGTGACGGGAAAATCGTTGCCCGCCCCGCTGGCCTGCTCCGAGCCGGTGAACCGGCGGCCGGCGCCGGCAAAGGCCTGCTGGAGCCGCCAGAGGACTGTCCCGCCCGCAAGCAGAGCGCCGAACTGGAGCGCGCTCCGCCGCCCCTCCCGCTCGACCGCCGCCCGGCGGGGCCACCGGAAGCGGTGCCGGAAGTGCCAGAGCATGACGGGGACCACGAGCAGCCCGAGTATCATGTGGACGGTGAGAAGTGTGAATGGACCGACCCACACCAGGCCAGCAGAGACCCAGTAGACGCCCGTCGCGAGCGCCGCGAGCGCCAGCACGGCGAGCAGGACCGAGACGGGCGTCCCGCGGTCCCAGGCCCTCGACCGGGTCAGCCGCGGCCGGACTCGCCGGAGTTTGAACCCGACGAGGACGGCGAGGACGAGCCCGCCGACCGAGTGGACGACGAAGAGCCACGCGCCCCCAGGCGTGCCGGTCACCAGGCTCACGAGTCCCGTGAGGACGAGCCCGGCGACCGAGACGAGGATGCCCCAGTCGACGAGGCTCGCGGGCGGTTCGAGGCGGGACCCCTTCGCCATACTCGCTGTAGGGCCTGGATGCTCTTTACTCGTTGGGCGCCGGACTCCCGCCCGGCAGTGGCGGCTCGCCGAACAGGGCTCTCGGGACGGTGGCTATTTGCCCGGCCAGCCCCACAACCGGGCCATGCAAGAGTTGCTCGCCGCGGCACGGGAGGCCCACGAAGCTGCGTACAGCCCCTACTCGGAGTATGCGGTCGGGGCCGCACTCCGGGCGGACGACGGCACCGTCTACACGGGCTGTAACGTCGAGAACGCCAACTACTCCAACAGCCTCCACGCCGAGGAAGTGGCGCTGGGGAGCGCGGTCGCGGACGGCCGCCGCTCCTTCGAGGCGCTCGCCGTCAGTTCGGCCGCCCGTGACGGTGTCACCCCCTGCGGGATGTGCCGGCAGACCCTCGCCGAATTCTGCGGGGAGGCGCTCCCGGTCGTCTGTGACGGCGACGACCCCACGACACACCGCCTGGGTGAGCTACTCCCGGACACTATCACTCGCGAGCACCTGGACAGATGAGCGGAGACGGCCCCGGAGACGGCGCGGGCGACACAGGTGGCGGCACTGGCGACATCAGCGAGGACGACGAGGTCGGCGAGGACGAGGCGCAGTACCACCTGGACGTCCGGGAAGGCGAGGTGGCCGACGCGGTCCTCCTGCCCGGCGACCCCGAGCGCGTCGGGAAAGTCACGGAGGAGTGGGACGAGGCTGAAGTCGTCGCCGACCACCGCGAGTACCGCACGGCCACGGGCACCTACGACGGGACGCCGGTCTCGGTCACGTCGACGGGGATCGGCTCGCCGTCGACGGCAATCGCGGTCGAGGAACTGGCCCGCGTCGGCGCGGACACGCTCATCCGCGTGGGCTCGTGTGGGGGGATCCAGCCCGAGACCGACGTCGGCGACCTCGTGGTCACGAGCGGGGCGGTTCGCCAGGAGGGAACCAGCGCGGAGTACGTCCGCGAGGACTACCCGGCCGTCGCAGACCACGCGGTCGTCGCCGCTCTCACTGCGGCGGCCGAGCAACTGGGCTACGACTACCACGTCGGCCTCACGGCCTCGACGGACTCCTTTTATGCCGGTCAGAGCCGCGACGGCTTCGAGGGCTTCCGGGGGCGTGGCAGTGAAGACGACATCGAGGAACTGGTCGAGGCCGGCGTCCTGAACTTCGAGATGGAGGCAAGCGCACTCCTCACACTCGCGAACATCTACGGGCTGCGGGCGGGCGCGGTCTGTACGGTCTACGCCGACCGCACCACGGGAGAGTTCCGGGTCGAAGGTGAGCGTCGCGCTGCCCGCACCGCGACTCTGGCCGTCTCGTTGCTCGCGGCCATGGACGACCGGGTCGACGAGTCAGGCGCCGACGCCTGGCACGCCGGGCTCGGCGTCGACATTTGATACGGTCGTGCGTACTTCCTTTCGAGACCACGAAACAGAAGACGGGCTCCGTGGTCCGAAACGTCGATTCTCCCCGAGACTGCTGAAATTGCGTACGCACGACCGTATGAGCGGCGGCCGCAAGCATCCGCGCGCCGCAGGCGCGCGGTTCGCTGCTGACGAGCGAAGCGAGTCAGCAGGTCGTTTTCGCCCACGTTTTTGCGAGCAGTGAGGGAGCGAAGCTCCCTCGTGCCGTGCGAACGGCGGCGGCCGCCGTGAGCAGAGAGCGGTGCGCGACCGCCGGGAGCGCACCCGACGAACGAAACGGTGGCGGCTACATGTCCGACCAGGCCGACAGCGCCCGTCCGGTCGAGGAGACGTCGCGGATCCAGCGTGCGGCGATGGCCTTCTTGAGGAACTTTGCGGGGAAGCCGCCGAAGGTGTCGATGAACGGAACAATAAAGACGTCGTGGGCGACAGCGGACTCGCCGACAGAGATGACCGTTCCTTTGTCCTTGTGAGTCCACTTTGCGAGTGGCTGCCCGCGGATAGCGCGGGCGACGTTCTTGCCGGCTACCTCGGCGGCCTGCCAGGCGGCCTGGGCAGTTGGGGGGGCCTCCTCGTCGCCGGGCTGGTCGACCAGCGCCGCGTCACCGAGCGCGAACACACGCTCGTCGTCGGTCTGGAAGTCCTGCTCGGCGTGGAGCCGGTGTGAGCGTTCGTCCTTCTCTACTTCGCAGTTTTCGGCGGCCTCCTGGCCGGTGATCCCGCCAGTCCAGACTAACACGTCGTAGGGGAGTCCGGTGTCCTCGCCGATGTAGACGGTGTCCTCGTCGACCTCGCCGATGAACTCGCCGGTCCTGATGTTGACGTCCCGGTCTTCAAGCCGCCTGCGCAGGGCGTTCTGGATGCTGGGGTCGTTGCCGGGGAAGACCTCGTCGAGCCCCTCGACGAGATGGACGTCGATGGGTGCGTCGTGCTCGTCGCGGTATTCCGCGACCTCGCCGGCGGTCTGGATGCCCGAGAGGCCGGCGCCGCCGACGACAACCTGAGCGGGGTCCTCGGGTGTCGCTTCCTGGGCAGCTCGCTCCAGGCTATCGTGGATCCCGAGCGCGTCGTCGAGACACTTGAGCGTGTGGGCGTGCTCCTGTAACCCCTCGATGCCGAAGAAGGCTGTCTGTGAGCCGATCGCCACCAGCACGTAGTCGTAATCCAGCGCTGTCCCCTCCTCGAGGTGGACGGTTCGCTCACCAGTCTTGACGTCGACGGCCCGTCCCTGCACGAACTCGGTGGAGGGCGTCTTGACCTCCTCGATGGGGATGGTGACTTTCTCCTTGATACTCGGGTCCCGGATACAGCGGTGGGACTCGTGGAGGACGAGGTGGTGCTCGACATCGGACACCCAGGTGATCTCGGCTTCACCGTCGAGTGCAGACTGGAGGCTCTTGACCGCCCCGGCCCCGCCATATCCCGAACCGAGCACGACGACCTGCTCTGTCATACCGTCGACTTGGGATGTGGTGATACAAACCCTGCGAAATCCCGGGCCCGAGAGACGTGGTATCAACCCACGTGGACACCGGGCGTCGACACCGTCCCGACCGACCGAGCTTGCTCAGTGACCGGGCTCCTCGACGGGCGCCTGCATGTCGTCGATCGTCAGAATGAGGACGTTGTTGGTGTCGTCTTTCCCCTCGAGGGTGCCGATGATCTGGAGTTTCGAGAGCGGCGTCGGCCCCACGGTCACCTTGTCGCCCTCGTGGAAGTTCCCGACCGGCCCGCGGAGCTTGACCTCCGCGCGGCAGGCCTCCGGGTGGTGGACGCTCGTCAGGTCGATCTCCTCGACGTTTGCCTCATCGACGAGTTCGCCGTCGTGAAAGAGCGGGACGTCGGCCGCGTGGTCCAGGTCCTGTATCTGCAGGGCGTCGTACGCCTTTGCGGTTGGCTTGTAGCCACCTTTCGGGCCGGGTACCCCCTCGACCAGCTGGAGGGCCTTCAGGCTCTGCATCTGGTTCCGGATCGTCCCGGCGTTCCGGTTGACCTGGTCGGCGATCGCTTCCCCTTTTACTGCTGTCTCGTCGTCCTGGTAGAGGTTGACCAGCTCCTGAAGGATGTTCTGCTGGCTCGGCGTGAGTTCGATAGATGACATAACGGTTTATTCGCTGTTCGATTCCTTAAACCCGGCGGTGACCCGACCGAACTTGCCGAGTCCGGCGGTTTCTGCCGACGATTCACACCCTGGCCGTCCCGGCGTGACGCGCCCACCCCAGTGGTCCGGAACCAACCGACTCCTGCTCGGGCGAGCCGCGTCCGGCCCCGGTGCCGGGATCCGAACGCTCTTGATGCGCCCGCTAGATTCTGGGACTATGCAGGGTGCTCGCGTGCTCGTCACCGGGGGAGCGGGCTTTATTGGCTCCGCACTCGCCAACCGCCTCGCCGCCGCCAACGACGTTGTCGCTGTCGACGACTGCTATCTCGGGACGCCGGAGAATCTCGACGACGGCGTCGAATTCGTCGAGGCGAGTGTCCTCGACGACGACCTCCCGACCGACGTGGACGCCGTCTTTCACCTCGCCGCCCTCTCGTCGTACGCGATGCACGAGGACGACCCCACCCGCGGCGCCCGGGTGAACGTCGAGGGCTTCGTCAACACGGTCGACCAGGCCCGCCGGGACGGCTGTGAGCGTGTGGTCTACGCCTCGACGTCCTCGATCTACGGCTCCCGGACCGACCCCTCGCCCGAGGACATGCCGGTCACCGTGAACACCGGCTACGAGGCATCCAAGCTGGCCCGCGAGCGCTACGGGGAGTACTTCCGGAACCACTACGGGCTCGACGTCGCCGGCCTCCGATTTTTCTCGGTGTACCAGGGCTACGGCGGCAGCGAAGAGCACAAGGGCGAGTACGCGAACGTCATCGCCCAGTTTGCCGACGACATCGCGTCCGGCCACCCCCCCAAACTGTACGGCGACGGCACCCAAACGCGGGATTTCACCCACGTCTCCGACATTGCCCGCGGAGCCGAACTCGTCGCTGACGACCGGCTCAACGGGGTCTACAACCTCGGCACCGGCGACGCCCACTCGTTCAACACGGTCGTCGACCAGGTCAACGAGGAGCTGGGGACCGACGTCGAGCCCGAGTACGTCGAGAACCCGATCCCCGAGAACGTCTACGTTCACGACACCTGTGCAGACTACTCGAGGGTCAACGAGGCGACCGGCTGGGAGCCCGAGATCGACTTCGAGGAGGGGATCCGGCGGGTCTGTGCGCAGTACCAGTGACCACCCGTTCCCGGCGGCCGGAGTGCGGCGCGGAGTAAGCGCTTAGTCCCCGGGTGCCGTCGCACGGAGCGCCATGCCCGAAGCCGACGTCGACCCCTTCGAGACGGACATGTTCGTCGACCCGCGTGACAGCGTCGTCGAGGTGACCGACCGGACCTACTTCCACGCCTCCTTCAGCGCCGTCACCGCCTTCGAAACCGACGCGGGGCTTGTCCTCGTGGACACCGGCGTCGAACAGACGTCCGCCCAAATGGCCGAGACGCTCCGCGAGGCGACCGACGCGCCGGTCCACACAGCCATCTACACGCACGGTCACCTCGACCACGCCTACGGGCTCGAACACTACCTGACCGAGGGCCAGGACGACCCGCGGGTCATCGCCCACGAGAACGTCCCCGACCGATTCGCACGCTACGACCGGACGGCCGGACACAACGAGGCGGTCAACGCCCGGCAGTTCGGCGGGGCCGC
>CAZOWU010000014.1:0-18367 GCA_964583735.1 uncultured Halobacteriales archaeon
TCATCCGGGGCAACCACGTCGGCTGGCCGGTCACACAGCACGTGAACGAGTTTACGTTTAGCCTCGCCATCTACCCGCTGCTCGCGGTGAGCCTCTACCTGTCGCTGAGTAACCGCGTCGACGCCAGGTACTGGGCTGGCTTTTTCGCGTTCAGCGCGGCTATGCTCGCGTACTTCCACGTCAGCCCGTGGGCGGTCGAGCCGCCCCAGGACGTGGTGGTTCCCTACGAGAACCCGGTTTTCGGCTATCTCGCGTTCGGTATCGTGCTCGCCCTCATCGCTTCGGCGGTCATCGGCTCGGTGTACGGGGCAACACTCTGGTACCGGAGCGATGGGTGACAGCGAACGCTCTGGTGAGAGACACACGACACTGACGATGACCGACCCTATCGACGCCGAACCTTTTATTCGGTCGGGCGCGGAGACAGCTATCTATGCGGGTGTGCCGGACACGGGCCCGGAAGCGGAGGCGGTAGACGTGATCCGCGCCCGCTTCCGGATGACAGTCTCCGATGATGTCTGGGTCGGGGACGTGTCGCGGTCGTTCCCGGACGCGACGCTTCGGCTACTCACTGGTGTTCCCAGAGGGGAACGCGCGCTAGAGTTGGGCGAGGTCAGGGCGGAGCATGCCCGGGCGGTCGCCGACACGATCCGACACCACCCCGACATCTTCGCGTACGACAGGGTGTACGCGAGCGAGAACCGGACCATCTCACAGTACGAAACTGCCGAGCAGAGCCTCTACGAGTTTCTCTGGAAATCCTCGGTCCCGCCGGAATTCCCGGTGGTCGTCGAGAACGGCAGGGTGGAGTTCGACCTGACTGCGACCCGAGAGCAGTTCGAGGCGTTCGGGGCGGGGCTCGACGACACCGGCCGACAGTACGACCTCCTGTCCGTCGTCCACACCGACGAGGAGGGGGCGCTGCTCACCGACCGCCAGCGGGAGTGTCTGACCGTCGCACATCGTCAGGGCTACTTCGAGGTGCCGCGGGGGTGTACCCTTGCGGAGCTTGCCGACTCGCTCGGGGTCGACAAGTCGACCGCCAGCGAGACGATCCGCCGGGGGACCGCCCGGATCATCGCGGACTTTCTCGTCAGCGACCGTCCGCGGTGAGCGCCGGGCCGAGCGCGGGTTGTTCCCGGGCGACCACCTCCTCCCGCCGGGCCCGGTCTCCGCTCAATTCCCGTTCTGGAGGCGTTCGCCGGCAGGGCGGCGGTACCGCGGCGCCGAGCCTTCGTCGCGGCCACACTCCCGGGCGTTTTACGCCCCGGCCGGTCGAACACCCGCGGATGACCGACGACCTCACCTTCGCGTCCGCGACCGTCATCGCCGAGCGGGTCCGCCGCGGCGACCTCACACCCACCGAAGTCGTGGACGCCCACCTCGACCGCATCGAGCACCGGAACGACCACCTGAACGCCTACGTCACGGTCCGCCGGGAGGCCGCCCGGGAGGAGGCCCGCGAGGCCGAGCGCGCGCTCGCCGCGGGCGAACCCACCGGCCCGCTGCACGGCGTCCCCGTCGCTGTCAAGGACCTCTTCGCCTACCACGCGGGCACCCGCCACACGTACGGCTCGCGGGTCTTCGCGGAGTACGTCCCCGAGCGCTCGGCGCCTGTCGTCGACCGGCTGGAGGCTGCGGGAGCCATCGTCGTCGGGAAGACGAACACCCCGGAGTTCGGCAACCGGCCGACGACGGACAACGACCTGGTCGGGACGACCGTCACGCCCTTCGACACCGACCGGACCGCGGGCGGGACCTCTGGCGGGTCGGCGGCGGCCGTGGCCGACGGGCTGGTCCCGCTGGCCCAGGGGTCGGACGCCGGTGGCTCCGTCCGGATCCCGGCGGCGTGCTGTGGCGTCTACGGCTACAAACCCTCCTTCGGTCGGGTGCCGAAGGGAAACCGGCCGAACGCCTTCGACGGTCACTCCCCCTTCGTCCAGCACGGGCCGCTCGCCCGGACAGTGGCCGACGCCGCGCTCATGCTCGATGTCGTAGCCGGCCCCCACCCCGAGGACCCCTTTACCCACCCTGACGACGGGACCGACTACCGCGGCGCGGTCGGCGCGTCGGTCGAGGGCCTCGACGTCGCGTACAGCCCCGACCTGGAGGTCTTCCCGGTCGAGCCGGCGGTCCGCGAGACCGTCACCGACACCTGTGACGCCCTCGAGACGGCAGGGGCGACGGTCCACGAGATTGCGGTCGAGTACGGCCGCTCGCGCGAGGAAATCGCGGACGCCTGGCGGACCTACTTTCAGACGCTGATGGCCGGCGTCGCAACGCAGGTCGAGGAGGCCCACGGCGTCGACCTCCTCGGGGACCACAGGGACGACGTCGACCCGCTGTTCGTCCGCATCGTCGAGGCGGGCCGGGAGTACGCCGTAACCGACCGCCAGCGTGCCGATATCGTCCGGACCGACGTCTACGACGCAGTCCAGGACGTCTTCGCCGAGTACGACCTTCTCGTGACGCCGACCCTCGGCGTCCTTCCCTTCGAGACGACCGAACGTGGCCCGACGGAGGTCGACGGCGAACCCGCCGACCCCTACCTCGACTGGGTCCTCTCGTGGGTGTTCAACATGACCGACCACCCGGCAGCGTCGGTTCCAGCCGGCTTCGTCGACGGGCTCCCGGTCGGCCTCCAGGTCGTCGGCCCCCGCCTCGGCGACGAACGGGTGCTCGCAGCGAGTGCAGCCGTCGAGCGCAACCGGCCCTGGGCCGACCGGTATCCGGGTCGGTCGGCGTAACCGACGACAGGATTTTCGGCACGCTCGCCGTCCGGAACGTATGGACGACGCCACACTCGGGCGTGCCTGGCGCGACGACGCCCCCTGGGAACTGTTGACCGACCTCGCCGCGATGGGCCGCTTCGGCGGCCACCCCGGCGAGCGCCGCGCCGCCGAACGGGTTCGGGAGGCCTTCGAGGCCGCAGGCGTGGAGGCGCGTCTCGAGCCCTTCGGGATGCAGCGCTGGAGCCGCGGTGGAACGACCCTCTCGGTCGAAACCGACCCCACCCGCTCCTTCGAGGCGGTCGCCCTACCCTACTCTCCGCCGGCAGACGTGACCGGCCCGCTCGTTGACGCCGGCTACGGGACGTCCGCGGACTGCGAGGGGCTCGAGGGGGCGGTCGCCATCGCCAGCACCGCGACCCCGCCCGAGGCCGACCGCCACGTCCACCGCATGGAGAAGTGCGGCCACGCCGCCGACGCGGGGGCGCGTGCGGTCGTCTTCGCCAGCCACCGCCCCGGCCAGCTCCCGCCGACCGGCGCGCTGCGCTTCGGCGAGGAGGCCAACACGCCGGCTGTCGGGGTCTCCCACGAGACCGGCGAGTGGCTCCGGCGGTACGCGGACCGTGGCGACGAGGTGAGTCTCGACGTGGAAGCCGCTACCGAGCCCGGCGAGAGCCAGAACGTCCGCGCCGCGCTCGGTCCCGATACCGACGAGGCAGTACTCCTGCTGGCACACTACGACGCCCACGACGTCGGCGAAGGAGCACTCGACAACGGCTGTGGCGTGGCGACGATGGTAGGTGCGGTCCGCGCGCTCGTCAGCGCCGACCTCGACTGCCGGGTCGAGGTTGCCGCCACCGGGTGTGAGGAGGTCGGCCTGCTCGGCGCGGAGGCGCTCGCCGGCACGGTCGATACCGACCGGCTGCGGGCGGTGGTCAACGTCGACGGTGCCGGCCGGTTCAGCGACCTCCGGGCAGTCACTCACGGGAGCGACGACCTCCGGGAGACCGTCGAGAGAGTCGCCACCACCGTCCCCGACCCCATCACCGTCGAGGGACAGCCCCACCCCTACAGCGACCACTGGCCGTTCCTCAAGGAGAGCGTCCCCGCGCTCCAGCTCCACAGCAGCCGCCCCAGCGAGGACGGCGTCTGGGAGCGGGGCTGGACGCACACCCGGGCGGACACGCTTGACAAGGCCGACCCCCGGACCGTGCGGACTCATGCCATCCTCGCCGCGCTGCTGGTCGAGCGTGTCGCTTCCGGTTCCTTCGAGGGTATCGACAGCGCGTGGCTCCGCGAGCGGCTGCGCGAGGCCGGCGCCGAGCCCGGGATGCGCGCGGCCGGCGTCTGGCCCGACCGCTGGGGCGAGTAGCCGCGGCAGCCGCCGTCTCAGCATCGCTCCCGGTCCGCCAGCTATTTAATCGCGCTTTCTTTAGCTCGTATCCGTGTCATCGAATGCCCTCCAGCGGACGGTCAGGCGAGTCGGTGCTACCCTCGCCGTCCTGCTCGCGTTCGCGGTGCTGTATCTCGACCGGTTCGTCGAGGACTACGGCGACCCCGTCGTCCCGGACGTCCTCGCGATACTGCTTCCCTGGGCAGTCGCGGTGGTCGCACTCGGCTATCTGACAGTGAGTCTGCTCGCCGGCGTCGCCCGCTGGTTCGAACCCGGCGACGTCGAAGCGCGCGGCGACTCCGGTGACGGGACCCCCGGGGAGACGACGGACTGATCAGTCGTCGGCCTCGGCGACCCGGGCGGTGCCGACTCGTCGCTGCAGGAAGTCGTCGAGCAGCCGGAACATGCGCAGTTTCTGTTCCTGGTCAGAGGAGGCGTGGCCCTCCTCGCCGAGTTCGCGGTACTCGAAGGTTCCCTCTTCGCCGTCCTCGTACCCGAGCTCCTCGAGCCGGTCCCGGAAGGTGCGGGCCTGAGAGACGGGTACCCGGCGGTCGTTGACGCCGTGGACCATCAGCAGCGGCGCCGCGAGGTTGTCGACGTGGGTGACCGGCGACCGCTCCTCGTAGAGGTCCGGGTTCTCCGCGGGCGTCCCGAGGTACTTCTCCATCAGCTCCGTCCGGTAGTGGGGCATCGTGTTCTCGTACTGGTCCTCGAGGTCGGTCAGCCCGATCCACGCCACGCCGGCGTCGTAGAGGTCTGGGTACTGGACCAGCTGCCAGTATGCGGAGTAGCCGCCGTAGGAGCCGCCGAAGACGACAACCCGGTCCTCGTCCAGCCAGTCGGACTCGGCGAGGACGTGCTCGGCGGCGGTCACGACGTCGCCCTGCTCGGCCCCGCCCCAGTCCTCGTCCAGCGCGCGGACGAACTCCCGGCCACGGCCTGTCGACCCGCGGTAGTTCACCTGGAGTACCGAGAACCCACGGGCTGCGAGCACCTGGGTGTAGAGGTCGAAACGCATCTCGTCGCGGGCTCGCGGGCCGCCGTGGGGATTCACGACGAGTGGGGAGGGGCGCTCCCCGGAGTCGTAGAGGAGAGCACCGATTTCGAGCTCCTCGTAGGGGTCGTGTTCGACGGCGGCCTGCGGGGTCTCTGGAATCCCGTCCGACTCGACAGTGAAGTACTCGGCGTCCGCGAAATCGGCGGGCTCGAAGGGACCGTACTCCGGCTCGACCAGCGTCTCGGACTCGTCGGTCGCCAGGTCGTAGGCCAACAGCGTCGGCCGGGTCGTCGGCGTAGTCTGTGAGAGGACGACCCGGTCCTCGCCGAGGACGCTCTCGCCGGCCATTCCGAACTCCGCGACGCCCTCTGGGAGGTCGAACTCCCGGCCCTCGCCGGTTTCGAGGTCGTAGACGACGGGGACGGTCAGCGCGTCGCGGGTCCGGGTGCCGACCACGCGCTCCCCGTCGGGCATGAGAGCCTCGGGGGCCTCCTCGTACTCGCCGTCACCGAGCCACCGGGCCTCCTCGCTCTCGAGGTTGTAGACGCCGATCCGGCCGAGGTCGGGGCTGTTGTCCGCAAGCAACAGCCGGTCGCCGTCGGGCCCCCAGTCGACGGGGGTGGTCTCGGCACCGAGGTCGCCGATGTCCAGTACACGGGCGTTCGAGCCGTCGGCGTCGGCCACGTAGGTGTCGCGGTTGTCGAAATCGTCGGTCTCGTTGGTTCCGTAGGCGACCCGGTCCCCGTCGGGTGAGAACGTCGCGGCCCACACCGCTCGCTCGTAGTCGGTGAGCTTTGTCGTCTCGCCGCTGCCCAGGTCGTGTCCGAAGAGGTTGAGCTGGCCGTCCCGGTTCGAGCCCAGCAGCAGTGCGTCTTCGGCAGTGTCCACGAGGGAAGTCTGGCCGCCCATCTCGACGACCGGCTCGACGCTCCCGTCCCGGTCGACCGCGTAGACGTCGTTTTGCTCGTCGCCGGCGTCGTCGAGGTGGAAGTAGACCCGGTCGCCGCCCTCGTCCCAGTCGACGTGCCAGCGGGCGTTGCGAGGCACCTCGCCGTCGCTCCACTGCGCCAGCTCCCCGGTCTCGACGTCCAGTACGTGCAGCTCGTTGCGCCCGGTGATGTCGTAGTACAGCGCCACCTCGTCGCCGTCGGGGGCGGCCGTCGGGTGGACCATCGTCGGCAGGCCCGCGAGTGCTTCGAGTACGTCGTCTCCGTCGTCCATACCCCCTGTTTCGCTCGCATGACAGTTGAACGTTTCCAGGTAGGTCGGAGGCGACGGTCGCTCGCGGGACGAGCAGCGCTGTGGGGTTCCGTCACTCCAGGAGCGAGTCCCCGATCGTCTCGCTCGCCCGTGCCAGCGTCGCTCCCTCCACTCGCCGGCGCTCGAACCACTCGCTGGCCTCCGACACGACGCGTTCGTTACCCTCGAAGGAAACTGGGTACGAGACGTCCGTCAGCACGAGCGGGTCGGCGGGTGCTGGCGGCACGCCTTCCGGGCCGGAGAGCGGCTCCGGCGAGAGGACGCGCTCGAGACGCTCCGGGAGCGCCTCGCGGCCTTGCAACTCGCCTTCGCCGGGCGTGTCCGCCGGTCGCACCTCGCGGGCGCACTCGGCGACCAGCGAGACGACCCGCCGGACGAGTTGGCGGGGAAACCCGTCCGCGCGGAGCCGGATGCGGAGGAAGTCACCCTCGCGTTCGAGCCCCGCCTCCAGGTTCCGGATGGTCCCCTCGTCGTCGGGTGTGAGGTTGTGGAAGTCGTGCTCGCCGGAGAGGGTTGCGAGCGTCTCGCGGGCGCGGGCCTCACTGGCCTCCCCTGGGGGTGCGTGCAGGTGGTAGGTGTACGTCCGGACCGTGGCGTCGTGGGTAGCGTGGAAGTCGGCAGGAACCGCCGTGTCGGCCCACACCCACACGTCCGCGGGCAGTTCGCTCGTGAACGCGGCCGGCGACAGCCAGGCCGGCGCGTCGAAGGCCACGGTTTGAGCGACCGCCGACACCGCGGCGTCGGTCCGACCGGCTGCTGCCCAGCCCGGCGGTGTCCCGTCCCCCGGGCAGGCGCCGAGTGCCCGGAGCGCGTCGAGCAGGGCGTCCTCGACGGTCGGCACGTCGGGCTGGCGCTGGAACCCGTGGTAGGCCCGCCCGTCGTAGGCGACGCGGTACGCGCGTCTGGCGGGGTCGTCACTTCCCCGGGGTGGGTCGTGCGCTGCCATCTCACTCCAGCAGCGATTCGCCGGTCATCGCCGGCGGTTTCGCGAGCCCTGCCAGTTCGAGTACCGTCGGCGCGACGTCGGCCAGCGTCCCGCCCTCGCGGACGCGGCGGCCGCCATCGGTCCCGTCGGGTGCCAGAGAGACGACGGGGACGGGGTTGGTGGTGTGGGCGGTGTGTGGTGCCTCGGGTGTCCCCATCTCGTCGGCGTTGCCGTGGTCGGCGGTGACGATGACGTGGGCCCCCGCCGCCTGCATCGCGTCGACCAGCCGCGCCAGCTGCGTGTCGACAGCCTCGACGGCGACGACCGCGGCCTCGAAGTCGCCGGTGTGGCCGACCATGTCGGCGTTGGCGTAGTTGACCACCGCGGCGTCGGAGTCTTCCCGTTCGATGACCGCGATGGCCCTGTCAGTCACCGACGGTGCGCTCATCGCCGGCTGCTGGTCGTAGGTCGGGACGTCCGGACTCCCAACAATCTCCCGTCTTTCGCCGGGGAATGCCACCTCCCGCCCCCCGTTCAGAAAGTAGGTGACGTGGGCGTACTTCTCGGTCTCCGCGAGCCGGAGCTGTGTCCGGCCCGCCTCGGCGAGGACCTCACCCAGGGTGTCCTCGGGCGCGTTCGGCGGGAAGGCGACCGGGAGGTCGAAGGTCCGGTCGTACTCGGTCATCGTCACCAGCCGCGCGGCGGGTGGGTCGGTCGCCCCCTCCCACGCGGGCTCGATGTCCGCGAGCATCCGGGTGAGCTGGCGGGCCCGGTCTGCCCGGAAGTTACAGAACACGGCGCCGTCGCCGTCGGCGAGCGCGGGTCCGCCTCCGACGAGCGTCGGCTCGACGAACTCGTCGGTCTCGCCCCGGTCGTATGCTGCCTCGACGGCCGCCACCGCCGAGGGCGCCACGTGGTCGGCCTCGCGGTCGACGATGGCCCGGTAGGCACGGTGTGTCCGCTCCCAGTTCTCGTCTCTGTCCATCGCGTAATACCGGCCACAGACCGTCGCGACGTGTCCGCCGGCCGCCTCGACGTGTCGCTCCAACTCCGCGAGGAAGTCGGCGCCGCTCTCCGGTGCGGTGTCCCGGCCGTCGGTAAAAGCGTGGACGACCGGCTCCAGTCCCGCCTCGCTCACCAGGTCGACGAGCGCGTGGACGTGGTCCTGGTACGAGTGGACCCCGCCGTCGCTGACCAGCCCCAGGAGGTGGACCCGGCCACCATTGTCGGCGGCGTACGCGATGGCCTCCTTGGTTGCTGGATTCTCGTCGAGCGGGGGGTCGGCTGTCGTGCCGGGTTCCCGCCCACTCCGCCAGGCCTCGATAGCGTCCGTGACCCGGGCCGATTCCTGGGTGACGACACGGCCGGCGCCGATGTTGAGGTGGCCGACCTCGCTGTTGCCCATCTGTCCCTCGGGGAGCCCGACCCGGCGGCCGTGGGTTTCGAGCGTACCGGAGGCGCCCGTCTTCCGGTAGCGGTCCATCGTGGGCGTGTCGGCGGCCGCCACCGCGTCCCGTTCGGGGTCGGGGTTCAGGCCCCACCCGTCCAGAATGACCAGCCCGACGTCCATACCCCCTCCTCGCGGCGGGGCCACACGACGCTTTCGAATGTCGGCGCTCATTCACACGGACGGCCCGCAGGTGAGCGCTCAGGGAATGCGCGAGACATTGAAAGGGCGAGTGGCGCTCGAAACAGTCTTTGTACAGCAAAGTCCGCGCGCCGTCGGAACCGTTTTGTGACCGACGGGCGCATCCGGGCGCATGCAACCATTTACCGACGTGGACGTCCTGGACCTGACACAGTCCATCGCCGGCCCGGCCTGCACACAGCGGCTTGCAACCCTCGGGGCCAACGTCGTCAAGGTCGAGCCACCCGGCGGCGACGCCTTCCGTGACCTGATCGGCGGGTCGATGTTCGCCACGTTCAACACCGACGGCAAGCGAAGCCTCGCGGTCGACCTCAAAAGCGAGGAAGGCCAGGACCTCGTCCAGGAGCTGGCCCACAGCGCCGACGTCGTCGTCGAGTCCTTCCGGCCCGGCGTCACAGAAAAATTCGGGCTCGACTACGCGTCCGTCAGCGAGCACAACCCCAAGGTGGTCTACACCTCCGTCACCGGCTTCGGCCAGGACGGTCCCTACGCTGACTTTCCTGCGTACGACCCCGTTATCCAGGCGATGAGCGGGCTGATGTCCGTCATCGGCTACCCCGACCGCCCGCCTGCCCGGATCGGGGCAAGCGTCGTCGACTGC
Organism: uncultured Halobacteriales archaeon; assembly: GCA_964583735.1. Taxonomy (GTDB): domain Archaea; phylum Halobacteriota; class Halobacteria; order Halobacteriales; family Haloarculaceae; genus Salinirussus. Next base: position 9,554 of record CAZOWU010000014.1, read on the forward strand.
GCCACCGGCGCCAACGCTGCCTTCATGACTTCCGCGGCGCTGCACGAGGCCGAGCGCACCGGCGAGGGGGCCCACGTCGACATCTCGCTGTTCGACGTGGCCGCGGGCTGGATGGGGTACTGGGCCGCCAAGTACGCCGAGACGGGCGAGGTGGCGACCCGCCACGGCACCTCCTTCGGCGGCCTCTCCCCGAACGACATCTACCACGCCGCCGGCGGCGACCCGTTCTATCTGTGTGCGGTCAACGACATGCTCTACGAGCGAACTGCCCGGGCCATCGACCGCGAGGACCTGCTCGAGGACCCCCGCTTCGAGACCAACGCGAAACGCGACGACAACGACGACGAACTCCGCGAGGAACTGGAGGCGACCTTCCAGGAGTACGAGCGCGACGAACTCGTGGACCTGCTCACCGACGCGGGCGTCCCTGCCGGCCCGCGGCGGGACGTTGGGGAGCTGGTCGACGAGGACCCACACGTCGAGGCCCGCGAGATGCTCGTCGACGTCTACAATCTCGAGACCGACGAGCCCGCGCAGGCGGTCCGTCTGCCCGTCCGGACGACCGACTGGGTTCCCGAGTTCGAGGGGGAGACGCCCGAACTCGGCGAGCACACCCGGGAGGTGCTCCGTGAGCGGGGCTACGCCGACGCGGAGGTCGAGGCGCTGCTCGAAGCAGGTGCGGTGCGCGCATCCGACGAGTGAGCGGGGGACGAGCAACCGGGATCCGTTCGCGGCTGGCTGGTCCCTGGGACGTCGTCGTCGGGCTCGGTATCCTGATCGCCGCGGTCAACGCCTACTACATCGTGCCGGCGGGCGTCCTGCCGGTGATCCGTGCCGAGCTCTCGCTCGGTCCCGCGACCGCGGGCCTGCTCGTGAGCGTCATGTTCGGCGCGCAGATGCTGCTCGGCGTGCCCGTGGGTATGCTGCTCGACCGGGTCGACAACCGCCGGGCAGTCGTCGCCGCCACGCTGCTGATCCTCGCGCTCTACGCGTGGAGCTGGCAGGCAGCCGCGGCCGGCGACTTCTGGACGCTCATGCTCTCGCGCGGGCTCGCCGCGCCGGTCACGGCGGCCATCTGGACCGGCGGCGTGAACATCATCGGTCGGGCCTTCGACCCCGCGCAGCAGGCCACCGCAGTCGGCGTCTTCAGCGGCGGCCCAGCAGCAGGCTTTGCAGTCGGCCTGCTCACTGGCCCCATCGTCGCGGGCCGCTTTGGCTGGGCGGCCATCTTCGCGGTCTACGCGGTCCCGGCGGCAGTTGGCTGTGGCCTGTTCTGGGTCACGAGCCGCCGGCTCGAGGTCTCGGTCGGTGACACCGCGACCGCCCGGGCGGCGGACTTCCGGGAGCTGTTCACCACGGCCACCGTCTGGACCGTCGCGCTGGTGGCCTTTGTCGGCTTCTCGCTGTACGCTTTCGTCACCAGCTGGGTGCCGACCTACCTCTCCGAGGTGGTCGGCGTCTCGCTGGCCGAGGGTGGGCTGCTCGCGGCGTTTTTCCCTGCGGTCGGCGCCGTCTCGCGGGCTGGCAGCGGTGCGGTCTCGGACCGGCTGTTCGGCCACCGCCGCCGGCCGGTCGTCCTGCTCGCCTTCCTCATCTCCGCGCCGGCGGTCTTTCTCGTCGTGCTCGCCGAGACGGTCGCGGTCCTCCTGCTCGCGTTGCTCGTGGCGGGGCTGTTCCTCCAGCTCGGGCTCGGGCTGGCGTACCCGCTGGCACGGGAGACTGCCGACCCCGCGGTCGCTGCGACCGGTGTGGCCTTCACCACGAGCATGGCCACGTTCGGCGGCTTCGTCGCCCCGCCGGTCGGCGGGCTCGTCATCGACCACAGCGGCTACCTCGTCGCCTTCTCCGGGGCGCTCCTGCTAGGTTTCGCCGGCGCTACCCTGGCGTGGTTCGTCCCCGAACCCGACCTCGACGGTGGCTGACAGGGCGGGTCGACCCGCTCTCGGCTCAGTCGGCCCGCTCCCAACTCACAGACGACAATACTCACTATCAGTCGAGCCGTTCGGAGGTCTCCTCGTACCGCTTTGCGAGTTCGGCGTAGTGCTCGGCCGACGCTGCCCCCGGCGGGTCATCCAGTTCGGTCTTTACAGTGGCGGGCGCGCCGGTCACCAGCGTCTCCGGCGGGACGTCTGTCCCCTCTGTGACGACCGACCCCGCACCGACCACGGCCCGCTCGCCGATGTGGGCGTCGTTCAGGACGACGGCGTTCATGCCCACGAGCGCACCCTCGGCGACGGAGGCAGCGTGGACGATGGCGCTGTGGCCGACGGTCACGTCCGGACCGAGCTCGCCACCCTCGTGCATCACGGCGTTGTCCTGGAGGTTCGACCGCTCGCCGATGACGACCTGTCCGGCGTCGCCACGGATAGTGGCGTTTGGCCAGACGCTCGCCGCCTCCTCCAGCACCACGTCGCCCGCGACAAACGCCGACTCGTGGACGTGGGCGGACTCCGCAACCTGCGGTTCGACTCCCTCGAAGCTCCGTATCACGTCCCCGTACTGCAGGAGCCCGGTCTTGAATCTACCCCTCGCGGTTGTCCGCCGCTCCGCCGACCGTCCCGTGCGCCAGCCGTCAGCGCTCCCTGCGGTCTCGCGCCGAGACGGCTCACCCGAGGGTGTCGTCGAGGAAGCGCCTGACGACGCTGTTGAACGCCTCGGGCTGCTCGAAGTACGCTGAGTGCCCGGCGTTCTCGATGACGGCCGTCTCGGCGCCGAGCCGCTCCCCCACAGCGTCGACCGCCGGGGCCGGCATGAAGTCGTCGGCCTCGCCCGCGACGACCAGCACGGGGATGTCGGCGTCGACAACGACGTCGGCGTCGAGCGGCAGTTCGTCCAGTGGCGGGCGCGTCTCCTCCCACGACGGAGGCTTGTCGCGGTTCAGTCCGTCGATGGACTCGGAGAGAAACGCCGCTTCGGGCGTGAGGGGGTCGACATCGGGCGTCTCCCCCTGTGCCACGAGGTCCTGGTGACGTCCGGAGGGGATGAGACCGCCAGGGGTCGCCGAGAGGACGAGCGCACTCACCCGCTCGGGGTGCTGGGTGGCGAAGGAGCCGACGGTCCACCCGCCCATGGAGTGCCCGACCAGGGCCGTCTCCTCGACCCCGAGGTGGTCGAGCAGGGCCACGAGGTCGTCTGGAAAGGCCTGGACGCCGGCGCCCGCGGTGTCGACCGAACGTCCGAATCGGCGCTGGTCGGGGACGAGACACCGGTACTCGGCCCGGAAGGCCGGGACCTGCTGGTACCACGACAGGTGGTTCGCGCTGAAGCCGTGGATGAACGCCACGGGCGGCCCGCTGCCGACGTCCTGGTAGTAGTAGTCGATACCACCCTCGCCGATTGTCGCTCGCTCCATCACCTGCACGTGTCGTCGCGACCCCCGTTATAGCTATCCCCGGTCGCCCGATGTCCCTCGGAGCTGTCGGGCTCGGTCGCGTATCAGAACGAACACACTGTGACACGCAGATGCGTTCCGGCGCCGCCCGGCGCTCGTCGCCGTGAGAGGGGCAGAGCCCGTCTGCCGGCCACACGGAGTTCAGAAGATACTTACTGACTGGTCAGTTAATATGTAGAGATGACCGACGAGGACGCCGACCCGCTGATGGAGGCGACCTACCGCGCGCTCTGTAGCCACGGCTACGCCTCGCTGACGATGCAGGACATCGCCGACGAGACCGACGTCTCCAAAGCCGCCCTTCACTACCACCACGACAGCAAGCACGACCTGCTAATTTCCTTTCTGGACTATCTCTACGCGGAGTTCACCGGCAGGGTTCGCGACCCCGAGGGAGCGACTCCAGCCGAGCGGTTGGAGGTGTTCATCGACGACGTTCTCATGCCACCGGAACTGACCGACGACGAGCGGATAGCCCTCGGCACCGCCCTCCTGGAGTTGAAGGCACAGGCTCCCTACGACGAGGACGTCCGCGAGCGGCTGGAACGGTTCGACCGTTTTCTGTACGAACAGGCACGGGCGCTCGTCGCCGAGGGGGTCGAGGTCGGCGAGTTCCGCGAGGTCGACCCGGACGACACGGCTCGCTTTCTGGTGACGACACTAGACGGCGCCGACACCAAGCGGGTGTCCGTCGACCAGGACATCGACTGTACCCGCCGGATGATCCACAGCTACGTCGAGACGCACCTGGTTGCCGACGCGACCGCCGGAGCCACCGGAGCCGACAGTACCGACACCCGAGCCACCGAGACGACCCCATCAGAGGTCCCCGAATGAGTGAGGGAACCCCCGGACTGCTCGGCCGTGCTCGGCGCCGGGTCGGCTCGCTGTTCAAAAGCCAGGACGAGCTCGACCTCACCAACGGGAGCATCGGCAAGTCGCTGTTCTTTCTCTCGTTGCCGATCGTCATCACCAATCTCCTGCAGGTGGCCTACAATCTCGCGGACACGTTCTGGCTGGGCCAGTACAGCACAGAGGCGTTGGCGGCGATCAGCCTCGGATTCCCGATGGTCTACCTGTTCATCTCGCTGGGAATGGGGCTGACCGTCGCGGGCAGCGTGCTCGTCGCCCAGCACACCGGCGCAAAGCAGCGCCGCCGCGCGGAGTACGCCGCCTCCCAGACGGTGACGTTCTCGCTCATCGCGGCGACACTGCTTGGCGGGGTCGGCTTCCTCTTTGTCGGGGACCTGCTGAGTCTGTTCGGGTCCGAGCCGGTCGTCGAGACGTTGGCGACCGACTACCTCCGGGTGATCACGCTCGGACTCCCCTTCATGTTCGGCTTCTTCGTCTTCGTCTCGCTGATGCGGGGCTCGGGTGACACGGTCACGCCAATGGTCGTGATGTTCGGGACGGTGGTCCTCAACATCGCGCTCGACCCGTTTCTCATCTTCGGGTGGGGGCCGTTCCCCCGGCTCGGTGTCGAGGGAGCGGCCGTCGCGACCGTCTTTGCCCGCGGGCTGGCGATGGTGGTTGGGCTGGCGATCATGTTCCAGGGCGTCCGCGGCGTCCGGATCCGGGTCGGTGAGATGTGGCCCGACTTCTCCTACGCCCGCAAACTCCTCCGGGTCGGGGTGCCCGCCTCTATCGAGAACACCGGCCGGGCCGTCTCGGTCAACGCCGTGCTCTTCGTCGTCACGCTGTTCTCGACACCCGTCATCGCGGCGTTCGGCGTCGGCGTCCGGGTGTTCTCGCTCGTCTTCATGCCCGCCATCGCCATCGACCGCGGCGTCGAGACGATCACTGGCCAGAACATCGGCGCCGGCAAGCCCGACCGCGTCGCCGCCACCAACCGCTTCGCTGCGAAGGTCTCTTTCCTCCTGCTCGCGGTGCTCGGGGTGGTGATCTTCGTCTTCGCGCCGTCGATCATCCGCGTGTTCGACAGCAACCCCGCCGTGGTCGAGGAGGGAGCGACCTTCCTCCGGTGGGTCGCACCCACCTTCGGCTTCGTCGGGATCCTCCGGGCCTACAGCGGCGGGTTCCGCGGCGCCGGCCGCACGCTGACCGCCGCCGCAATCGCCATCTTCATATTCGGGTTCGTCCGCCTGCCCATCGCCTACGTCGCCTCCCAGGACATCATTCCCCTCGACGTCTGGATCTTCGGGTCGAAAACACCCCAGGGGGTCTGGCTCGGCTTCGCGCTCTCGAGCATCATCGCCGGGCTGATCGCCTTCGCGTGGTTCGAGCAGGGCACCTGGCGGGATGCCGACCTCACCGACGACGAGGTCGGCGCGGTCGCCGGCAACGAACCCCAGGAGGGGACGGCTACGACTGACTCCGCGGACGCGGACCTCACCGACGACTGATGGTGATCGGTGTACCGATGTACCGGCGAGTGCCCGCATCGGGGTCGGCGAGCGCCGGGAACAGACGACAATACTCACTCCGAGGGGCGCAGGAGACGTCGGAGAAGCCGGCGTTCAGTCGTCGGCGACGACGTCCGCGTCGCCGCGTTCGACCAGCCGGTCCATCGCGTCGACCATCGCCGTCACCGACGCCGAGGTAATGTCGGAGTCGGAAGCGGTGACGGTGACGTGGTCGTCGTTTCTTGACATCTCCACCTCGACGGTGACGACGGCGTCGGTGCCGCCGGTGATGGCGTCGACGTGGTACGATTCGAGAGAGGCGTCGGCCTCGTGGGAGAGTGCCCCCTCGGCGGCGTTCATCGCCGCGTCGACCGGCCCGGAGCCGGTGGCGGCGTTCTCCCGCTCCTCCCCTTCGACGTCGAGCCTGACGCTCGCCGTTGGAGGGGTGACCCCGGAGACGGCCGTCAGGTCGAGCAACTCGACGCGGCGCTCGCGGTCCCGACCCTCGACCTCCTCGGCGATGGTCAGCAGGTCGGCGTCCGTCACGCGCTTCCCGCGGTCGCCGATGGCCTTGACTCGCGTGACGACCTCGTCGATGCCCTCGTCGTCCAGGTCGAAGCCGTGCTCGGTGAGCGCGGCCTCGACGCCGGCGTGGCCAGCGTGTTTGCCCAACGCCAGCCGGCGTTCCCGGCCCACCTTCTCGGGCGGGTACGGTTCGTACATCGTGTCGTCCTTGAGGGTGCCGTCGGTGTGGATGCCCGACTCGTGGGTGAAGGCGTTCGCCCCCACGACGGCCTTGTTCGGGGCCAGCGGGATCCCCGTCAGCTTCGCCACCAGCTGTGCGAGGTCGTACACCGCCGAGAGGTCCATCGGCTCGACCCCGTAGCCGTGGTCCAGGGCGATAGCGACCTCCTCCAGGGCGACGTTGCCGGCCCGCTCGCCGATGCCGTTGATAGTGCCGTGGACCAGGTCCGCCCCCGCTGCGACCGACACCAGGGCGTTCGTCACGGCCAGGCCCAGGTCGTCGTGGGTGTGGGTGCTGGTCGGGCCAAGGTCGGTCAGCCGCGAGACCGCCTCCAGGGTCCGGTCGGGCGTGGCGTGGCCGACTGTGTCGGCGTAACAGACCCGGTCGGCACCCGCATCCAGCGCCGCGGTCATCAGCTCCTCGAGGTAGTCGAAGTCCGCCCGGGAGCCGTCCTCGCCGATGACCTCGACCCAGAGGCCGTGGTCCTTGGCGTACGCGACGAGCTCCGCGGTCGTCTCGACGTTCTCCTCGTGAGTGGTGCCGACCTTCTCCTGAATGTGCTTGTCGCTTGCCGGCACGACCAGGTCGACGCCGTCCACGTCACACTCGAGTGCGAGGTCGATGTCGGTTTTGATGCCACGACAGAAGCTGGTGACCGTCGCGTCGAGGTCCAGGCCTGTCACCCGCGAGATGGTCTCGCGCTCGCCCGGGCCGGTGCAGGCGCTCCCGGCCTCGATGATGTCGACCTCGGCCCGGTCCAGCGCCCGCGCGATGCGCTCTTTGCCGTCGGGCCTCAGCGACACACCAGGGGCCTGCTCCCCGTCACGTAGCGTGGTGTCGAGAAACTGTACGTCGCCGGCCTCAGAGAGTGGGGTTGTGTCGGGGTGGCCCCCGAATAAATCGATCACCGGTCATGGTGTCCATGTGAGGGTCGGGCAACCCTGGGGTATAAACCTGTCTGTCTGCCGGCGTCAGCCACCGGCCCCGTCGCCCCCCGGAGCCCCGTCGCCCCCCATCCTGACCACCCGGACGGTGTCGCCGACAGCCACAGCCTCAGCTGCTCCGGGCGGCAGTTCGACAATAGTGTCCGCCTTCCCGGCGCCAATCCCGGTCCACGGGCAGAGCCGTTCTGCTTTGACCACCTCCCCCTCGACCAGCCAGAGAACGTCGAGAGGGGTGTACACGAACAGCATGTCGACGACGGCCCAGCGTGGCCCGCCCAACAGCGGCAGTGAACTCCTGCCCCCGACGTCCATCACGAAGGCGTACTCCTCGGACAGTTCGCGGCGAAACCGCAGCCCCTTCGCGTTGGCGAGTGTCGAGTCCGGGCGTTCAACCTCCGTGGCGAGAACACGCCCCGTCCCGCCGGTCCCGTCCGCGCTCTCCTCGCGGTCGGCTCGTGGCTCCACCTCTGCCTCCGCCTCGCTCACAGTGTCGGGGTCGGGCTCGTGGAGCACACGCATACCCATCGCTCGTCGGCTCGGGACAAAAGACTGTGGACGGCCGAGACAGACGTGACGCGTCGCTCGGCTGTGTGGCCTACCGCCCCTCGAAGGTCGGCTCTTCGCCGCGCCGGAGCGCCTCGGCCGCGCGGTCGTAGTCGTCGGTGTCGGCGGCGACGACCTGGCTGGTCGCCTCGTCCCGGAGTACCTCGTCGAGGTCCCGGTCGTACCCCTTCCGGACGAGCCGCTTGATCTGTTTCTGGGCGACCGGCGCGCCCGTCGCCAGCGCCTCGACGAGGCTGTCGGCCCGCTGTTCGAACTCGTCGTCGGGGTAGACGTGGTTGACCAAGCCGAGTTCGTGGGCACGCTCGCCGTCGATTATCCGCCCGGTCAGCGCGAGCTCCATGGCCACCCCGCGACCGACCAGCCGCGGGAGGACGTACGAGCCCGCACAGTCCATGCTCAGCGCGAAGCGAGCGTGCGAGAAGCCGATCCGGGCGCGCTCGCTCGCAAGCGGGATGTCACAGGCCAGCGCGAAACAGGCCCCGTCACCGATGGCCGCTCCATCGACCTTCGCCACGGATGGCAGCGGGTGCTCGATGAGCTCCCGGGCGAAGCGGTGCTCGTGGGTCTGAATGGTCTCGACGCGCTCCTCGAGCGTGGGCGGCTCGTCCTCGGTCCCGAGGCTTTCGATGTCCGCGCCCGTCGAGAAGGCGTCGCCAGCCCCCTCGAGTACGAGACACCGCGCGTCAGTCCCGTCGGCCTCCGCCAAGGCCGCACAGAGCTCCCGGTAGGTCTCCCGGGAGAGGGGGTTGCCACGGTCGGGTTCGTCCATCGTGATGGTGAACGCGCCGCCCGAGAGGTCGGTGTGGA